>CAZQTT010000018.1:0-2523 GCA_964596255.1 uncultured archaeon | reverse complement strand
CCCTATAGAACGCATTTCTGTTTGGGTAAAATGGTTTTTCGCTGAGGATTTTACCTCAAGTTGAAAAGAGGATAATAGACAGTAGTAAGGGGTTAAAAAGGGTGATAAAAGTTCCCTTATATTCTGAGCTAATTATATGTAAATCAATTATTTCTATGTATTCACTGAACTTATCGACCTTTCCTGGGTGTCAGATCATCTTTGTTGATTCCCAGGTGGGTAAACCTCATTTGATTATATAGCTTGCACAGCTTTATTTCTGAATTATTTTCATGATTCTTTATGTACTCATACGAAATGTTTTTAGCAAATTTGGGTTTTTTATGTCGTTTTCTGAACAATTTAAATTTGGGTTCATTATAATTTTTGCTCATATCGTTTTCACTCTTCTGTGCTCTGAAAAACCCTGTCATTCTATCTAATCGATGGATATCTGCTTTCAGTTCATTCCTGATTCGAGTATCCAATCTCCCAAGAACCTTTGCCATATATGTAATTTGTCAAACAGAAATATAAAGGTTTTGGTTGCTACATGGTGGATTTAAGCAATTAAATCAAGCTTTTTATATTTGAAATGACCTGATAAGACTTTTTGGATAGGAAAAAGGGGCTGTGCGAAAGTATGGACCCTGAAAATAATATGTCTAGTTAAATAGAGAATTCAATATCAATTTTAAAGTTTTGTATAAAATTAAGATATATGTGATTAATTTTCAAGTAAATCCCTGGTGGCCTTCCTAACAGCACTTTCAGAATTGAACTGGGGGGTCCAACTCAGCTTTTTGAGCTTTTCAATGGATAGAAGCATTACTGGCACATCACCTTTCCAACCTCTGTCCCCTCCGGTAAATCTGAAATCTGGACTCAGACCCATCTCCTCACCAACTATTTCAGCAATTCTTTTAACCTTAACCTGATCCTCACTGCCTATATTAAAGATGTTGACTTTATCTTCAGCTTTTAGACCGGAGAACATGGCATCCACACAGTCAGATATGTATATATACGACTTGTTCTGCTCCCCGTCACCCAGTATCTCCAGCTCCTCAGGATTGTTCCTCAATTTATGGATAAAGTCATAGATTACACCATGATTGCTTCTTTTCCCAATAACGTTGGCAAACCTGTAAAGCCACCCCCTCATGTCAAAAGTATAACAGTATGAATAGATGAGAGCTTCACAAGCCAACTTTGATGCTCCATATAGGGAGATGGGATTAGTGGGGTATCCTTCTGGTGTGGGGATCTGCTTAGATTCTCCATATACAGTAGAAGTAGAAGTAAAAATTATTTCATCAATTTGGGTCTTTCTCATTTCTTCCAAGAGATTGAAAGTGGCCGACACATTGTTTCTGTAAATCACTTCAGGTTCTTTATTTTCGATTTTCACCTCGGGGTCAGCAGCAATATGCCATACCTGCTCAACTCCTCCTATTAGTTGGTGAATCTTGTCCTTCTCATAGGCCAGATCAACTTCATATAACTCAGCACTCTTGTTTATGAATTCAGGGTTTCCAGAACTCAGGTTATCTAAGACAGTTACTTCATGGCCTTCAGAGATGAGTCTGTCCACTATATAGCTTCCTATAAAACCAGCGCCACCAGTGACTAGAATATGCATATATGATGGAAACAGAAGATATATATACGGTTTTTGATACTGAGTTTTTTTATAGCCAAAAAAATTGATTAAATTCGTTTAGATAGTTGGCACAGCGAAAAGGGTTGGCAAAGCTGACAGGCTACTCATTTAAAAATGAGTGAGTAATTTTCTCAGTTTTGCTCAATAAAGACCACAACTATAAAATATTTGGTTGCCATATTCAAACAGAGGTGATAGGATGCTACCAAACCAGATGGTAAAGTCGCTCATTGGAAAAGGAATTAGAGTGGAAATGAAGGGAGACGAGAGTAATTTGGTGGGCAAGCTGGAAAGCGTTGACGACTACATGAACATATTTCTCAGCAATGCTGTTGAGTACAGGAATGGAGAAAAAGTCAGGAGTCTCGGAAACCTGGTTCTAAGAGGAAATAATGTTATTATGATCCAACCTCATGAAGAATAAGTAACCAGGGGAAGCCATAAAATGGATACCAGAGAGGAAATACTTGACATTCTGGAGAAGAAAGGATCCATCCTTCAAAAAGATCTGTGGAAAGAGTTGAGTATTGACAGCAGTAAATGTTCACGCATTCTTCGAAAGCTTGAGAAGGAAGATCTTATAAGGAGAGTAGAAATAGTTGTTGACGGAGTTAAAACCTTCAAAATAGTCTCTGCTGACGCTGAAATTGAAGAAGAGCAAGTAGATGAGTTCAGCTTGCAGTACGTAATGGAAAAAATGGAAGACCTCACTGGTCTTCCCCCCTGCTTCGGTTGTTCTGAATACGATTGTGAGGCTGTAAGCTGTATCAAACTTGAAGTTTGGTTTTTAAGGGTCAGCCAGATGCGTTAAATCTGAAGGCCAAAATTTCCTACTGTCCCAATTTACGATAGTTTATTATAGTATTGGATATGATCTGTTT
>CAZQTT010000017.1:0-37712 GCA_964596255.1 uncultured archaeon | reverse complement strand
TAAAAGCATTCATGACATCCTTTGGGGATGAGGATGCCACCAGGATATCTATATCTCCAATAGTTTCCTTCTTCCTCCTCAAAGAGCCTGCTGCTTCGATTTTATCCACATGATCTTTAAGCTGGTGAAGTATCTGTTCTGCCTGAGGCAACACATGGCCCAGAAGATATCTCTTTGATTTCTTTCTGGCCAGAGAAACGTTCTCCAGGATTTTCTCTTCCGTCTTTCTCCCAAACCCTTTCAATCTTCTTATCTGCCCTTCTTTTGCTGCCTTTTCCAGGTTATCCAAGTTCTTTATTCCCAGTTCATTGTACAGGACTTCAACCGTCTTAGGTCCCAACCCCTCCACATTCATCAAATCCTCGGTATCAACTGGAGCTTTCTCTTGCAGCTCCTGTAGCTTCTTCACTTCTCCTGTTTCCAGATACTCCTCTATCTTTTTGGCTATACTTTTCCCCACTCCTGCTATATCCTCCAGCTCACCTTTCCTATACACTTCTTCAATATCCATGCCCAGACTTTCTATACTCCGAGCAGCTTTACGGTAAGCTCCGGGCTTAAACTGAACACCCTCCATTTCCAGATAATCAGCTATTTCATCCAGAATCCTGGCAATCTCCCGGTTTTTCATTCAACATGCTCCTGATTCTGGTAAGGCATTATCAGACAAAAAATTTTCCACAGTCCATGGAAATACTTGCAGGAACTGAAAACACTTAACCTGCTTATTTACCCAATTAGTCTCAGTACAATTATTGGTGGTAAGACGAAAACTTAAGACAGAAAACTTACTATCTACTTTTTGATCTTTTTTTCTTGAAGTAATTAAAAACTATGCTGGTCAAATAGAGGTCGGGAATCCAGGATACGATCAATAAGAGTAGAGGAGATAGACAAATAGCCTTGAACTCCTTATGAGGGCATTCTTCAAATAAAATTACTGTTATCCAAATCAAGGTTATGCTAACTATCATCCTTTCTCCGGTATCTCTTCAAGTGGTCTATACATTTATAGAGATATTGAGTACATTTACTGGCTTATTATCTGTTATTACCTTGTAAAGTCTGATAAATAGATTTTCACTTAATATTATATAAAGTTACTTAAAATAAAAAAATTGGAAAGACTTCCCATAAATGGTATCCCACTTACCAAGAGAAGGCATGATTATCATTACATGGGGGAATTCAAAATAGTTTATTAGTGATTAAACCTCTATTTTGTTGTAATAGCAGTTTGAAGAAATCGGAATGGTATAAACTGGTTCAGAGGGGTTAAAGATGGCACTGATCAAATTCGTTGATAATTATGGTAGAGAGATGGCTTTAATGGAGACTTTGATGTCTCTTGAAGAGCTTGAATCTGAATACCAGAACTTCCTCAGTGAAACAGGAGGGGACTTTGGTCTGGATTCATTTATCCGGTATCTGGATAAAAAGAATGCTCCCATAATCGCAGTTCACCACTTACCTGTTGACCATACCATGGAATGGGACCTTTGCGGTGAGCAAACAGGTTAACCTTTTTAGTCCTGCAGGAAACTGTTGCCTAAGACTTAATTTTAAAGAAAAAAAGAGTAATTTATAGTTTTATCCAGATCAATATAACTTCTTACTTGGAGGAAGATTTTGCTCCTTTTTGTTCCTTTGCCTTTTCCTGGGTAGCCTGGGTGGCAGATTGAGCCTCACCCTGTTTGGTTAGAGCTGCTATCAGACAGCCTCGGGCTATGGTGTATATGGGATCTTTGGCTTTATTGATCTTGGAGACGTCAATAGGCAGGTTTGCTTCTCTTATCCTGTTCTCGAACACATCGTTAAATCCGCGGGGTCTGGTGCTCCCTCCTGCGATCGCTATGGGGAATTCGGTATCGGGTGGGGTTACTTCAGATAGCTTCTTCTTGAGGTTCTGGATGATATACGTGATCAATGCATCGTAATATACCGATAGAGCTCCCTCGACACTTCCTACCTCGAATTCTGTGGTAAGAGCAAAATTCTTTTCCTTTATTGAGGTCACTCTCTCTTTGGTCAATCCTGTTGCTATGGCTACCTGCTCGTCGATCCAGTCTCCTCCTCTGGAGATGCTGAAGGAGACTATTGGAGTGGCCATGTATGCCACGGTGACGTTCGTCAGGCCGGCTCCTACGCTTACACCCACACCTGTAAAGCTGTGTTTACCCAGCTCGGAATATATTACCGCCAGTGCCTCGTCTATTACCTGTATTTCGTAATTCAATCTCCTAGATAATGCTTCCACGGTCCTCTTATGATAGAGAACGTTCATATTCGAGTCGACCGGATTTGCCGGTGTGGAGAGGCATACAAGCTCGTTATGGCTTTCTGGGTTTGCCAGAACCTTTTCAATGATCAGCTTGATCATGGGGATCGATTCTTTTTCGTCCGGGCTGATTATACCGTGTTTCATTGGTCTCCTCACATTTCGACCGAAAACGTTGGCGAATTTGAAGGCATCCTCCCCCAAAATGTGGAATTTGTCGTCCTTTTCTATATACAAGACCTTTGCCATATCCAGCATGCTTCTGGTAACATCACTGGCCTCTATTTCCAGAAAAGCGTTCCTTTCTTGTGCGAAAGCGGTAGAGTCTCCATCTTTTTCCGCACAAATAATATTCATTGTGCCTACATCAAGTCCCTTTGCCATTTTATCAACTCCTTAACAGACTTGAGTCAGTGTAATAGTATTTAACATTGATGTAATTGTAATAATAATGAAGAGAGTGAATCATTAATATAAATTATTAGAGATTTTAAAATTTAAAAATAATTATTTATTGAGAAAATTTTTGAATAAATCTTCTATATTTACTTTCTTCACTTTTCTGGGGCTCGTTATTCGATGTGGCATTCCTCAATAAACTGGAAACTTCCTCCAACTCATTGTCTTCGATCTCTACTCGTCCAGACTCTACATTTTGCAGTAGTTTTGCTTCTTTTACATCATCTTTAACCTTGGTTGTTTCCCTGCTTTTTCCAAATGCCCTGCTGGGTCTGAAACCCCTCATGTCAACATCTTTAAAACCCAAAATTGAGTCGGAAAACTCCACTAACCTTCTGGACGATTCTTCGATGGCCCTATCAACTTCCCTCTCAATATCCTCATCGCTGTAATGGATTTCCTCTTTAATGCTTACTGGCTTGCCCTCAATGAGGTTCAGAACTGCATTGGCAAAAGAGTTGGCCACCAGAACTGTAATACCTCCAGCGTACAGAAGGACAATGTAAGTTATATTGGGATAAACCCATCCCTGAGGGTAGTCCAGTGCAAATTTTGCCACACCTGCAGCACACAGAGCGAAACCCAGGGGAATTATGTAGTTGGTGTAAGTACTCCTCTGCTTGACCATCAAATTTAGACCAGTGATGGATACTGCCAGACCAAAAGCAACTATACTGTATGTAAAGTTTATTTGAGCTGGATCAGAGTATCTGGTGAGGTTTACCAGGACTGCGAATGCCACACCTGCTAAAGCTAAAATTATCCCAGATAAAAATGCGAGCGAGGCCGTATAATACTTCAGTTTTGAGGTCATGCAGTAAAAACCTAACAAGCGTAAGTATAAATAGATTCTTTTATTCACACTATTATAATGAGGGGGTATGGGGCGGTTTTCTTATACTTCAATCCAAAAAAATCTGTTCATAATTAACCGGATGTTAGTGTTACCAGTTGTTAAACAAATCCTGTATTTTATTAACAAAAATTATATATATTCCATTAATACTTTTGCTTATTGGGGTGATATGGTGAAGATTCAGAAGGTCAGAAAAGTGATGAAAGGCACTTGCAAATGCAAGAGTTCATGTTAAACTAACTCCCTAAAAAGAGTAAATATTTTTCTATTTTACTTGCGCACACCTATCTACTCAACTTTTCTCACGCCGGGTGCAGTGGCTTCGGGATCGATTATAACTTCGATTAGGGAAGGTTTATCCGATTTAAATGCATTTTCCACAACATCGTCCAGCTCCTGTGGGTCACTAACTCTGAAACCTTCTCCTCCGCAAGACCGGGCATATTGGGCAAAATCGGGGTTGGGGAAGTCTATTCCAAAAACGAGGAAACCTTCAGCCGACTGCTCTTTTTTGATATTCTTTAGCTTGCCATCGTTGAACAGAACGATTTTTACGGGGAGATTCTCTCTAACGGCAGTGGTGAAGTCTGCCATCAGCATTCCGAATCCGCCGTCTCCGGTAACACACACTACCTGCTTTTCAGGGTAATCCAGTTTGGCGGAGAGAGAAGCCGGAAACCCGAAACCCATACTGGCTATGTTGGCGGAAAGAAAAGTTCTCTGGCCTTCACAGATGAACTTCTTGTAGAACCAGTAGGTGTGATCTCCCACATCGACACAGATAATGGCGTCGCTGTCCACATGCCTTTTGATGGCCTGTATGACATAACCGGGATAGATTGGACTCGAGAGGTTCTGGGAATCTTCCTCGATCTCTGAGAAATACTCCTTCTTGATGGTGAAGATGTTGGATAAATAGCCCTCTTCTCCCTGCTTTTCGTTCAACTGGGGAAGCATTTTTTCCAGCACCGATTTTGAGTCCCCTACCACACCCGCATCCACGTCGAAAGTTTTCCCCACCCTTGAAGGGTCCACATCTATCTGCACTATCTTGATTCCGGGAGGAACGAGGTTGGCCTGTCTGAATATGGACCCCACAATTATCAGCATGTCACATTTCTTGATGGCTCTTGCTGCATGCGGAGTCCCGATTGTTCCCAGAACCCCCACGCTGAACTGGTGTGTCTCGTGGACCACTCCCTTTGCTCTGGAGGTGGTAGCAATAGGTGCTTTAAGCTTTGATGCCAGACGAGTCAATAGTTCTTCGGAGTGTCTCGCTCCCCAGCCAGCAAGTATGGCTGGCCTCTCACTCTCATTTATCAATTCGACAGCCTTTTTTATGTCCTGATCATCACCGCCTGTTCTCCTCCTGAACAACCGCCTTTCGGGCTCATTTATCTTATCGCTCAAACCTTCTGAAAGCACATCGGTAGGACAGCTGAGCACGGAAGCCCCCGGATTCCGGTAGGCGTACTTTACAGCCATCATGGTTACTCTAAGGGCCTGATTCGGTCTGGCAACCGTTTCGGCATAGACGGCAAAGCTGCTGAACAACTCTATCTGATCTATTTCCTGCAAACCTTCACTCCCCAGATAAACCTCGGGAATTTGACCCAGCAAAGCCAGAACGGGGCTCCTATCTGTCATGGCATCCATCAAACCAGTTACAAGGTTGGTGCTTCCCGGACCCGCAATGGAGATACATACTCCCACTTCATCCGTCATCTTCCCGTGAGCATCAGCCATGAAGGCAGCGGTCTCTTCATGCCTGGTCAAAATGAACTTGATGTTGCTCTTCCTTATGGCCTCTATCAGAGGCAAGTTAGAGTCTCCTGGTATGCCGTAGATGTATCTTACCCCCAAAGCCTCCAGCTGCTCCACCATCTTGTCCGCAACATTCGTCTCGGTGTCATCTTCGGTTGGTATCCCTACAGGTACGAAAGCGGATTTGGGTGCTCCACAAACAGGACAGGTCCAGGTATCAGGTAGTTCTTCGAATTTGGTGCCTTCTTTTTCCTCATCGTAAATGTAATTGCAAACAGTACATCTATATCTGGACATATTCCCTCTGTTCTACCTTAATTTTTAATTCTTCTAGCTCATCTGCTCTTTTTCAGATCCCCGGGTGCAGTAGTACATATTTTTTAGCTCCATTTTGGAGTATACGGGACAATTACCGCATATGCATCCCTTCTCTTCCTCTATGCAGCTGCTTTTACCAATAGTTGGGAAGCAAAAACCACCCGGCTCTCCACAATCAACGAAACTAGGACAGGTGTTGCAGATACACATTTCCAGAACCATTTTCTTTTTCTCTTCCATTTCTTTTTCGTCCATAACAAATCCCTCCATTAACTCTTTATTCTATTTTATCTACTTTATTTGCTCCAGTTTTTTTCTACAGGATTATGAAACTATATTTGGAGCTATATGCTCCCTTTGAGGAAATCTTCTACGTCTATTTCCTTCTTCCTTTTAGCAGGAACCATTTCTTTCAACATGCTCTCGTTATATGTTGGCCTGGACTCTTTGTAAAATATACCGATGGGGATGTTTCCCTCGCCACCGTAATTCCATTCTGTCATCCTTGCCATGACTTGCTCCTTTGGAGGGATTTCCTCCATTTCGTATACTCTTTCATTGTATATCTGGTAGGTGTTGAAGTAGGTGTAGCAGGGCTGTAACACCTCCACAAAGGAAAATCCTTTATGGTTAATGGCCTCATCGATCACCATTCTGAGGTTTTTCATGCTGTTGGAATACGATCTGGCTATAAAAGAAGCTCCTGCTCCCAGCATAAGTGTGAGTGGGTTGAAGGGCTTTTCTACACTTCCCCAGGGAGTTGATTTTCCCTTAAAACCCTCAGGACTGGTGGGAGTGAACTGTCCAGTGGTCAAACCGTAGACTCTGTTGTTGTGGACCACTATAGTTATATCAATATTCCTTTTGGCAGCGAACATCAAGTGGACCAGCCCCTCACCGTAGGCATCACCATCTCCAGCGAAACCAACCACTGTCAATTCGGGATTTCCCAGCTTGATACCTGTTGCAGTGGCTGGAACCCTCCCATGTATGCTATAGAAGTGGTTGAGGTCGATGTAGTCCACCAGTTTGGCGTGGCATCCTATTCCGGCGACCATCACCAGATTTTTCTGGTCCTTTTGGGCAAATACTTTCTTGGATGCATTGAGGATAGCAAAGTTTCCACATCCAGGACACCAGGTGTTCTGAGCATAGGACTTCAGCTCTTTATATCCCTTATTCATTGTAACACCTCCTTTCTGAGCCTCTCAATAAGCTCGTCCGTAAAGAAAGGCCTGGCATCGTATTTGAGCACTTTCTGGTCCACTGTAATTCCGTTATTCTCCAGAAGTCTGGCAAGCTGGCCAGTGGCGTTTACCTCCACGGTAACTATCTTCTTGGCATCTGTGATATGGTGGCTCAGATCCGGGAAGGGCTCCATAATAATGGGCTGGACCACTTTAATGCCCAAAGTTCGGGCTGCCTCAATACAGGCACCTTTCGTTGAGCCCCAGGTGAGCAGAACCGTATCGGATTGGGGATCACCATAGGTCTTGACGGCTTCAACGTTCTCTATTTCCTTCTTGATGGCTTCTTTTTTCTTCAACCTTTTCTGCTGCATAAATGCTACCTTTTCACTTTCCTCTGTAGTAATCCCGTACTGGTCGTGCTCGTAGCTGGTAACCTTGACCGTGGCAGAATCATTTCCAGGAAAAGCCAGAGGAGAAACACCATGTTCAGAGTCTTTATATCTCAGGTATTCGCCTTTACCGTCCCAAAGAACGGGTTCTGCTTCCTCCACCCTGTACATGGATAAGTCAAAGCTGTAGTTACCCTCACTCAAATTCTTATCCGAAAGGACTATGGATGCTATCTGACACTTCCAGGCGATGTTCATGGCCACTCCAGTATAATAATAAGCCTCCTCTGCGTCACCGGGAGCCACCACGAATCTGGGAAACTCACCGTGCCCTGCATTTAAAACAAAATGCAAATCCGATTGCATGGTATAGGTAGGAACTCCGGTACTGGGCGCAGCTCTCTGACAGACCACCACAGTAATAGGAGTCTCGCTCTGGGCAGACAGACTCAGCCCTTCAACCATCAGGGCAAAACCCCCTCCTGCAGTTCCCACCATAGTTTTGGATCCGGTGTATGCCGACCCCAGGGCCATGAGCATGACAGCTATCTCATTTTCAGGGTGAACTACCAGGGTGTTGAACCTGTCCTTATTGGCGGCCATAAAATGAAGAATTCCAGTAGAAGGTGTCATGGGATACGCATAGTAGGCATCCATTCCCGCATTGATCGCTCCCAGCCCTATAGCTTCATTACCCGAAATTATAGGCATCATTTCCTGGTTCAGGTTTTCAACCTTTATATTGCTGGAGCTCGCGGTATCGTAAGCTTTTCTGGCTATCTTCAGGTTGAGTTCGGTCTTTTTGGGCAAGAATTTTTGGAATACTTCTTCTACTATCTTCCAATCAATTCCCACAACCTTAGCGATGGCTCCCAGAGCAGCAGAGTTGCGCATGATGGAGATGCCCTCCATTTCTTTCACAATCTCTTTAAAGGGAACTCCTATTCCTTCAGCTTCAATACCTTTCTTACTGCTGTCGAACAGGATCATTCCACCATCATTTAACTTGGAAGTGTGCTTCTCCACAGTCTGTTTATCTAGGGCCACTATCAAGTCGATAACTATGTTATTGGCCTCGATCTTCTCTTTTGAGACCCTTACAAGGGAGAAATTGTGCCCCCCTCTTATTAACGAAGGATAATCGTCGTAAACAAAGCTCCTGTAACCATGTCTACTAAATAATCGCGCAACCATAGTGGCAGCGATCCTGATACCATCTCCTGCTTGTCCACCCACTAATACGGATATATCATCCATAAACGAACCCCCTCTCCATTTTATTAACTAACTAAACCTACTTAATCTACTTTTTCAACCAATAAGCGAAAATCCTATTTCACCAATCGGCTATTTGATCATAATCTCATTCAATACTATATTTTCCAGGTTCCAGGAAATTCCCAAGATCCTAAAGACTACTCTAATAGCTCAAAGTCTTCCTTGGGAGCGCCGCAGACAGGACATATCCAGTCATCGGGCAGGCTCTCAAATTTTGTTCCCGGCGGAACATCACTTTCCGGGTCCCCTTCCTCCTCGTCGTAAACATATCCACAGACTGTGCACTCATATTTGTTCATTATATAACACCTCTCTTCCACTAACGTATTCTATTCTGGGCCGGTTCTTTAGGTTAAGATTCAGCAGTTCAGCTGGATTTGATCTTCTGGGCGATATGTTCACCCAGTTCATAAGCCTTTTTCAATTCGTTTTCGTCCGGCCGGTAATTTACGGTGAATGGGTCAATGGATTCCCATTTGAGCTCTTCAAAGAACTTATTTATCTCTCTAACTGCTCCTCCACCCCAACCATAGGAGCCGAAAGCGATCCCTATCTTATCTCGCGGTTTTAACCCCCTGAGGTAGGTCAGGAATTCGGCCACGGAAGGATAGACACGGGTGTGCATGGTCGGTGAGCCGATGGCCACGGCCTTTGCATCCAGTATCTCCTCCAAAATTTCGCTCTTCAAATCGTTCCTGATATGGAACAGTCTGACCTTCACCTGTGAACTTGCTCCATCGGCAATTTCTCTTGCCAGCTTTGCAGTGCTCTCATAAATAGTATCATAAACGATTACCAGCTTATCATCTGCTTCAAAACTGGCCCACTTGCTGTAAGCCTCAATGATCCTGTCCGGATTCTTCCATATGATCCCGTGACTGGGGGCGATCATGTCTATCTTTATTCCCAGATCTTCGATCTCCTTCAACTTCTTCTTTATCAGATTGGCGAAGGGCATCAAGATATTGGCGTAGTATATTTTGGCCCACTTCAGAGCCTCATCAACCCCCAGCTCCTCATCGTATCTCTCCACACTGGCTATATGCTGACCGAAAGCATCATTGGATAACAGCAAATTATCTTGTTTAATATAAGTAGCCATACTGTCCGGCCAGTGAAGCATGGTCATCTCTACGAATGTCAAAGTCTTCTTACCGGTACTTATCTCGTCTCCCGTACTCACTTCTGTGAATTTCCAGTCGCTGCATTCAAAATACCTGCATAAACCCTCTCTGGCCTTTTTGGTACATATTATCTCCGCATTCGGAGCCATACTCTTAACCTGGGCCAGACTACCGGAGTGATCCGGTTCTATATGGTTTACCACAATATAATCCAGTTGAGATAAATCAATTAGGCCATTTATTCTCTCTACTGTCTCAGAGAGAAAACCATTCTTAACTGTATCCACCAGAGTTATTTTATCGTCTATAATGAGATAAGCATTATAAGTTGCCCCTCTCACGATCTCGAAGCTGTGAAAATCTCTTTCTTCCCAATCAAGGGCACCTACCCAGTAGATACCTTCAGCGATCTCTAGCGGTTCCAAGGCCATTCTACCACCTTTTTTTCATTTGACCAGCTTAAGCCTTTAATTGCTCTATGTAGTTAACTGGAACTGGAACAAAGAAGCAAGAATTAGCTGAACATAGGCTTTAGCACGGTCACCTTTTCTGATTTTAGTTTGCTCACATCAGTTTCTATATCCGGAAAAGTGTCGTAGTGCATGGGAATGACGTGTTTGGCATTTATCTTCTCAATAGCGTTCTTGGCCTCGTCTATATTCATGGTGAATTTTCCGCCCACTGGAATAAGAGCTACATCGCTGGTAACACCCTCCAGTTCTGAGGTGTGATCCGTATCGCCAGCGTGGTAGATGGTTACTCCCTCCATGGTGATGATGTAACCCACGTAGTTGTGGCCTTTAGGGTGGAACTCTTTTCCCACGTTGTAAGCCGGAACCGTTTCCACGGTAATCCCATCCAGATCCGTTTTCTCGTTCAATCCCAGAGTGCAGGTCGCTTCCCCCTTTATAGAGCATCCTTGCGGTATAACCACAGTTGTATTTGTACCGGAGAGCTTTTTGATGGCATCAAAGTCCATGTGGTCGAAATGGTCGTGGGTAACGAATATGTAGTCGGCAGTATCCATTTCAACATCTTTTGGTAAGTCATAGGGGTCTATATATAGCGTTTTACTTCCTTTCACCATAAATCCGGCGTGCTTTAGAAAAACTACTTCCAATCCCCCATATTCAAACTTGGACTCCTCCATGTACTCGACTTGTGCTGAAACTATTAAAGATTTCTTCTATGATCACTAAGATAGATATAATAATAAAAGGAGATTAAAATCAGACTACTGAAAAGAGTGTAACCCCTGGTGGCCTGAAAACACCTATACAGGAAGAGAGTTACAATAGGTCTTTATAGACAATGTTACCTATTCCTTTCACCATTATAGTAGAGAACACCATTACAGTAGAGAAGGAAGTATTCAAGCTAAAGTAGTTTTTCAGAGATCTCCAATAAAGATAAACTTATTTTCATGTTGGGGGTAAGTCACGAAATTGTTATAGTGACCCATTAAGGTTTATTTTTACAAAGAGACTAGATTCTGAATACACTAACTATATTAATGTTGGATAACCTCTTGTGATATAGTCGCTATGATACAGTTGCTAATCATATAAAACCACAGGAGTTTTTGAGATGAGTGAATATGATAATCAGCCAAACCATTTGATAAACGAGAAAAGCCCCTATCTTCTTCAACATGCCTACAATCCCGTTGATTGGTATCCCTGGAGTGATAAGGCATTTAAAAAGGCAAAAAGGGAAGATAAGCCTGTCTTTCTCTCCATAGGTTATTCTACCTGCCACTGGTGTCACGTAATGGAGAAAGAATCGTTTGAGGATCCTGAAGTGGCCCAATTGATGAACGAAGTTTTTGTCAACATCAAAGTGGACAGAGAAGAGAGGCCCGATATAGACAGCATTTACATGCACGTTTGCCAGTTGGTGACCGGAAGTGGAGGGTGGCCTCTTACCATTATTATGACTCCGGAAAAGAAACCGTTTTTCGCCACCACCTACATTCCCCGGGAAACCAGATTCGGGCGTACAGGGATAAGGGAGCTGATCCCCCACATCAAACAAATATGGGAAAACCAGAGGGACGACGTAGATAACGCAACTGAACAAATACTCTCGTCTCTTCAGGAGCTGGAGTACGGTGAGGGTAGTATAGATCGGGATATGCTGGATTATGCCTACTTTAAATTATCTGATAGCTTTGATGAGCAATATGGGGGTTTTGGGAGAGCTCCCAAGTTTCCTTCTCCCCACACTATATTATTCTTGCTCAGATACTGGAAAAGGACTGGATTTAAAAACTCGTTGAAGATGGCAGAGAAAACACTCACCCAGATGAGGCTGGGAGGAATATTCGACCATATCGGCTATGGCTTTCATAGATATTCTACTGACTCTAAATGGATAGTTCCTCATTTCGAGAAAATGCTCTACGACCAGGCAATGCTCATCATGGCCTACACCGAAGCGTACCAGGTCACTAAAGATGAATGTTACCGCAAAAATGTAAGTGAGATAGTGGATTACGTACTCCGGGATATGACCTCCCCCCAAGGAGGTTTTTACTCCGCTGAAGATGCAGATAGCGAAGGAGAGGAAGGGAAATTTTATGTGTGGACAGAAGATGAATTGAGACAGCATATAAGCGATGAGCTTGTTCTAAACGTATTTAACGTTCACCAGGACGGAAATTTCAGAGAAGAAACCAGTGGCTCAAAAACAGGTAAAAACATCCTTTATGTGAAAAAACCTTTGTCTGAGCTTGCCTCCGACTTGAAAGTTTCTCAGGAAGAGCTGGGTTCCCGCATACAAAATGCCAGAGAAAAATTGTTTGATATCAGGAAAAAAAGGGTGCATCCTCTTAAGGATGATAAAATCCTCACCGACTGGAACGGATTGATGATCGTAGCCCTTTCCAAAGCCTCTGCAGCATTTGGTAACACTAACTACCAGTTAGCAGCCGAGAGTGGTGCAGAATTTATATTGAAGAATATGTTCAGAGATGGGCAACTCCTCCACCGCTATCGGGATGGTGAGGCCGCTATTAATGGTTTTCTGGACGACTATTCCTTCTTTATTTGGGGCCTTATAGAGCTGTATGAAAGCACCTTCAAGCCTGAGTACCTCAAAAAAGCTGTAGAGCTCACCGAGAAAATGGTCGACCTTTTCTACGATAAAGAAAAAGGAGGTTTTTATTTAATCCCCGATTCTGGAGCTGGTGCTGGAGCTGGTGCTGGTACCGGTCCTGATACTGATCATATTGTAAGGAAAAAGGAGCTATACGATGGAGCTTACCCATCCGGAAATTCTGTGGCCGTTTTGAGTTTATTGAGACTGGCCCATATGACGGCAAAGACTGAATTTGAAGACATTGCCAGCAAATCCATGGAATCGATTGCAGGAGCTGCCTCAATTACACCTGAAGCGTTCATTCAGTTCTTAATAGCGATAGATTTCGCTCTGGGCCCGGTCAATGAGGTGGTCCTGGCCGGAAACCCCCAGGGAGAAGATACACAGGTCATGCTGGACACTCTGAGGGAGAGATTCCTCCCCCGGTCAATAGTTCTTCTCAAATCCGGTGCACAATTGGATGAAATCAGTTTCACTTCCGATTTAACCAGTAAGGAAGGCAGAGCAACAGCTTATGTGTGCAAGAATTACCAGTGCAATTTACCCACCACTGATCCTGCTAAGATGGTGGAATTGCTGGAAACAGATTAGCGTTCTCTAAAAACCCGTCTCACCAGCAAACCCAAAACGACAAGGATAAGAATGAGCAACGGTAAATGTCCCATGGCTATGGGGGCCAGCTCTCCACTAGGCTCTATTACAGATCTGGAAACCCTTCCCGCATTAAAGGCAGAAAGGACAATCAATAAGGATACGACCGGCCTTTTGTTAAGGCTCAACAATCCCAAAGCGTATAGAGCTGCATATGCCAGGTTCTCTCCTACCAGGAACATGGGGAGGTCGGCAAAGAAGTTGATACCGATATACCCTGCAATTAAAATTAGAAGCAGTATTTGTAATATCATATTATCCATTGGTTTACGAAATTTATATCTGTATTGTCTACCACTTAAGGTCATATTTCCCAAACTGTTTAACTGAAAATTGTAAAGTCTGAGGGATAGGGGTTTAGATGGTCACTATAGGAGATGTGGAACTGGCCTTATTGCTCACTGTTATAGCAGGGTTATCAACCGGTATAGGGAGTGTCATAGCCTATTTTATAAGGAAGCCAAAGACAATATACTTATCCTTTTTTCTGGGCTTTTCAGCCGGTGTGATGATATACGTCTCCTTTGTGGAGCTTTTATCCGGAGCTATAGAATCCGTTGGTCAGCTATCAAGTGCTGTTGCCTTCTTTGGAGGCATAATATTAATTCTTGCAATAGATATGATTGTGCCTGAGGAGCAAAATCCTCATCATTGTATTGGAGTCTGTAAGGGGGGAGATGTGGATATAAACCTCATGAGGACTGGCATGCTCAGTGCCCTGGCCATTGCGATCCACAACTTTCCTGAAGGGCTGGCTACATTTGGAACTGCCATAAACGATTTGCAACTGGGAGTAATTATAGCTCTCGCCTTGGCAATACACAATATCCCCGAAGGAATGTCAGTATCCATACCCATCTTTTACGCCACGAAAGACAAGAATAAAGCCTTTAAATACTCTTTCCTTTCCGGTGTTGCCGAACCTGTTGGGGCCGTTATCGGCTTCTTAATATTAATGCCATTTCTTTCCGAATCAATCCTTGCATCACTTCTGGCATTCGTGGCAGGGATTATGGTCTACATATCTCTAGACAAACTCCTTCCCGCAGCCCAAAATTTTGGTAACACCCGCCTTGTTGCTTTCGGAGTGGTACTGGGTATGTTTATCATGGCCGTTAGTCTCATACTGCTTTAGCCTTTCAGCTACTGGTTACTGGTTATCACTGTTTGGTTATCACATCACTGTAAGATTGGTTATCACTGCAAGTACTTTATCTCCTTCAGAGTAATGGTATCAATTTTGGTAACAGCGTCTCCAAAACCACCCACATAGTTGGTATAAACGCCTACATAACCTTTAGAAATCCTGCCTACAAATACTCCATCCTCTACTTTCACGTCATCCCAGTAAATGCTTGCCCTACCATCGATAACTTCTACTGCCATCGAGTGCCAGCCTGCTTCGACCCCACCTGGGATCTGATCAGGACCCCAGATACCTATATACGCGGGGAAGTTGTTGGTATCCTGGCCTACATAAGCCAGGTTGAGGTGGGAGTCATTGGTTTTGAAATCGCACACCAGCCTGTAGAACCTGCCATCTATGGGATCAATCAGGAAGGCTATTCCCTGTAAAGGACCTTTATCTCCTTCGGTTACGTTACAGTAAACTTGAGCCTCATAATAAAAATCACTGACCTGAGGAGTGACTGCATAGCTCAGGCTTGCAAATCCACCGGCATTGGAGTTATCCAGAACGCCTATACCGACTCCCTGGGGAGCAGAGGGATCAGTCGAACCACCCAAATTATCGTGATTGAAGTAAAGATAAGGTCTCCAGTTGAGTCCAGGTTCTCCATCTGTAAAATTATCTTTATAGATGTCCCCATATTCAATAGAGCTGTCTGAAGGTTCCATAGTATAGATTATAGCAGTACCAGCCACCAAAATAATAATTACCCCCAACAGTATCCATGTATTTGTCATTTAACTATACACCTTTTTCATCTTCATAAGGTTTTTGTAAGAAGCAAGCACTAAGTGATGTATTATATAAGATATATTGAAGTGTTGAATAGAGAACTGCTATTGTTCTGCTATTGTCGAAAACGGAAACAAGCAGGTCATTTATTTTGTAGAATATAAATAGGAGAGAGGCCGTAAATAAAGAGTAAACCAAAGGTTGGGGGGTCGGATTGGTTTAGGCCCCTCTCTCTACTTATAATAATATGTTTTACTCAAGCAAAAAGATTAGTAAAAGAAAATGTAAAAAAAGTTAAAGATTTAAAAATACTTGCCATCCCTTTTCTGTGAGCTCTACAATTTTAGTTCTTCCTTTCACTTCATTCATAATATATCCCTTGGAGTTAAGGGCTCTCACCCTCTTTTCGACTGTGGGCCTGCTTAAACCCAATCCTTTGCCTATGTCTTTATATATGGGCTTTATTCCTTTATTATTCTGGGTGTATATGAAGTTTAAAACCTCTAACAGGTCTTCATTCAATCTCGTCTTATGCCGTGATTCTATACTTGAGCACTCCTTTTCCAGCAACCTGAACTCTTTTTCATCCAGAGCGGAACTATCTATCGATAAAATTATGATTAATTTATTGAGGTATGCGAGGTCCTTGAGATGCTGAACAAAAGAAAGCACGTCCTCAAATGTATTTTTAAAAGCCAGATATTCCAATCTGTCAATTAAAATTGCCGTTCTCTTTAAATCTCCCAGTCTGGACTCCAGTTCTTCTAGTTGAGGGAATATCACTTTCTCACTGTTTTTCTCTCCCAGCCATAGAAAATCAAATTCTCCCCCAATAATTTTTCTCAAGTCCCTCTCTGAAATTCTGGAGATTACCATACCGGGATACCCAACTCTACACAAATCTTCAAGAGCTTTGTGAGATAAGGAGGGGTTCGATTCCCTTACCAGGTATACATTCTCTTCTTTGAGATTAAACTTCATCAACCGCCTTCTCATTATCTCTTCAGCCTTTTTACTCTCAGTGATATCCCTGATAGTAGCAATGAATGCCTTAGGATTCCCATGAGCATCTCTAACCAGTGCGGAATTAACTTCTCCCAGGTAGTACGAGCCGTCTTTTCTCAAGAGGCTGTACTCGGCATTCTTGGTAAAACCTTCTCTGTACGTGTTTTGGAGGAGCCTGTAAGCCTTTTCACGATCCTCAGGTGCAATAATATCAAAAGAACTCCTTCCAAGCACTTCTTCAACGTCATCATAACCGGACAATTTAATAGCCTCTTCAGAAATGTCCACAATTTTCCCCTCAAGGTCAGTTACAGCAATGGCATTTGGAGATGCTTTCACCAGTTTTTCGTACATCTCTTTTGACTCTTTTAAATCTCTCTCTATTTTTTTACGCTCACTGATATCTCTTACAACAACAATAAAACCTTTTAATTCGCCTTGAGAGCCTCTGACACCAGCGGCATTGAGCTCACCGTAGAAACGCGAACCATCTCTTCTCAACATGGTATATTCCATATCTCTTACATATCCTTCTCTGGTTCCCTTCTGCAGGTAATTCAATGCTTTCTCCCGATCCTCTGGAGCCAGCAAATCCAGAGCACTCACTCCAATTAGCTCTTCAGAACTGTCAAAACCGTATACCGCTGCAGCTTTTTCTGACGCGTGGATGATGGTCCCCTCAAGGTCAGTAATGCCTACTGAATCAAAAGAGATCTTCACCAGAGTCTTATACATTTCTTCTGATTCTTTCAACGCTTCTTCAGCCTTTTTACGTCTGGTTATATCTCTGGAGACCCCCAAAATACCAAAAAATTCTCCATTTTTGATTATGGGTTTAGTATTGATTTCCACAAACATCAATCTACCATCTGAGGTGATATATTCTATTTCATAAGGAGAAAGCTCTGATTCTCCTTTTACTGACTTCCTAAAATTTGATTGAGCTATCTCATGATATCTTTCAGGCAAAACCTCCAGAAAATGCATCTTTCTCAATTTTTCTATCGAATATCCTGAACGTTTCTTCCCCACCTGATTCAAATAGGTAAAATATCCCTGTTCATTAACAATGAAAACAGCATCAGTAAAACCATCTACTAATCCTTTATACATGCTGGGATCCATGAAATCAAGCTCTTTCTCTTCCAGCTTATCTGGTTCTCCACTCCTCAACTCATCTACCTCCGTGCGTTCCTAACTTCAAATTAGCTCTATACACCACATGCATTTTACTAATTTTTTACAGATTTATTTACCAATCCTCACACCATCTTATATAATTACTCATATATCATCTCATACTGACAATGGAATTCTGACAATGGAATTCGTAATGTGAATGGTTTGAACTTGAAGTTAACATCCTTTTTTTCTGTTATTTATAAAAGTATTGTAAGAATGACGTAAATTTTATAAGTGTTTAAAACAATTTATCTTTAGATGAAAGGATTACATAATGTTGATGAAAATTTACCAAGAAATATGGATACTAAAGAATTGATCCTTTATATACTCCACCAAAGAGGATCAATACTTCAAAAAGACCTTAGAAAAGAGCTTGATATGGGTAGCGGGAGCTGTTCCCGGGTATTACGAAGGCTGGAAAAAGATAACATGATCAAGAGGATACAGGTCGTGGCAGACGGGAGCAGTACCTTCAAAATTGCTCTTGCCGACTCCGAAATAGAGGAAGAAGATGAACCAACTCTAGAAAGCATAATGGGAAGTATGCGCTACTCAATAGGTATATCTCCATGCTTTGGCTGCCCTGAAGAAGAGTGCTCCCCCTCGAACTGTGTCAAATTAGAGCTGTGGTTTTTAGAAGAGTCTCTCAAAGAACAGGAAACTGAAACTGAGCTTGTTACGGGTTAAAAGTAGTTTAGCCTCTAATAAACCCAATTATTTTATTATTATCTAATATCTTTTGAACTAAGAAAATACCTTATTACTCAAAAATTATGTGTTCGTGTTCAACTTAAGTGTTAAATTTCATGCCACTCGCAACAAAATTCTACCCTTAATACCATCTTCTAATCCCTATGTTGTCCAAATCCGGAATAGAAAATGCAATCGATATCGGTTCTGGTGAGCTTGTAGCTATAACAGCACCCTCTGAAATAGTAGTAGAGCTAATATGTGGCTTGAAATATAGCAACAGCAATGGCAGTAGCATGTTATACGTTCCCGGGAATTCATCTTTAGTGCTGCCGAGGTTTAACCGCATAAAGATTGATTTTGAAGTGAGGAGGTCCTTTACAGTTTACCAGCTGATGCAGATCCTTGAAGAGGCTTATCAGAGTGTTGTATTCATAGAATATGATGCCGAGCTGTGGGAGGATGTCCCTTCTTTGTCATCAACTGAGATTGTAGATGCACTTATCCGGAGGATGAAAGAATTGACTCAGCGAGGAATTTCTGTGGTTGTTTATTCTACCCGAATGGATGCACTGGGCTCTTTGAGCAAGTATGTTGACAGGTCTGTAAATGTCAGTTATACAAATAGAGGGTTTGCAGTCCGGGACTCCAGTGTAGAGTGTGTAGAGTGTGTAAAGCTGATCAATAACCAGAACAGGAGTTTGAGTGATTTTTATGGGTAGAACTATGCCCAGTGTCAGAATGGAAGTAAAAAAGATTGCAGAACGGTGGATATCCGTAAAAAAGGCTTTGAAGAAAGAAGATCAGGAAATAGCCCAGAAGCTGGGTGAAATGGCAAAGAAACATTCTAGTGAAGCTTTCTATTTATTCGATGATCCTCTTGAGGCCGCTGTGTTCTCTGTTCTTCTTGAAATGCAGAAGAAGATTGAGGAAAGAGAAAAGGAAGACGTAAAGGATGATGATACTGGATTGCTCCCCTGGCAGGAAGGTTCAGCTGTGGACCAAAAATAGCAAATCAAGGGTCAGGAAAACCGAGTTCGATTATCAACCTTTTTTCTACCTGCACCTTCCAGACCCTCACCGTTTTGGGGACATGCTGGAAGAACTTGAAGCTACCTATGCGGTTGAAGAGTGTGAGTTCTCCACTATATACCAAAAAATGGAGGGATACAGGATTTACTGTAGGGCAGACAAAATGAGGAGACTGGCAGAGAGAATAGAAAGCCATACAGGTTTTGAGGCCAGACTCTACAATGTTGACGTCAGGACTGACCAGCGGTTCTTTGCTGAAAATAAGCTCATCCCTGGAAAACAGACCGGTAGATTCGACACGGACCCGGGATTTGAAGAGCTAAAAGTTGCTGGAGTTGAGGTTAAAGGAGAGAAACACTATCCCTCAAAAAACAACCGGATAGCAGAGATAGCTCTAAATGGCCTTAAGTTTGAGGGGGATGAGAAGATAATTTTTCAGGACTTCTCCCGGCAAATAGAGTTGACGGACCCGGACATTATCCTGTTCCCTCATGCGGATTACTGGATGGAACTTATCTTGAACAAGTGCAGATACTATGACGTACCTCTAACCATGAGCCGGGGAGGCTTTAAGAGACTCACATCCAAATCCTATTTTAGTTATGGCAGGATGTACTACAGGCCTTCTGCCCATATTCCTCAGGGAAGGATACTGATCGACACTGTCAACAGCTTCAACTATAGAGAAGGGGGATTGGATGCTGTTTTGCTTGCTTCTCGTCTGGCATGCATTTCCCCCAACTATGCTGCTCGATTTACTCCCGGGACGTTGATATCTTCTTATGAGGTTTATGAGGCCCTGGAGAGGGGGATTGCTGTGCCCTTCAGAAAAAGGGATGCTGAAAAGACCAGAACTCTGGAAGAGCTCAAGCTGGCAGATAGAGGTGGAATGATATTTCAGCCGGAGCCAGGAGTTCATGAGAATGTTTATCAGCTCGACTTCACCTCCATGTACCCTGCAATTATAGTCAAGCACAACCTATCTTCTGACAGGGAGAATTTCCTCCCCAAAGTTCTGGAGCCGCTGTTGAACCTCCGAATTAAAACTAAAAGAAAAAAGAAGAGCGATTCCAGATATGAGGATATCGATTCCATCCTGAAATGGATGCTGGTAACCTGCTTTGGATATACTGGGTATAAAAACGCCAAATTCGGAAGGATTGAAGTCCACGAATCCATTACCAGAATTGGAAGAGAGATTTTGCTGAAGACTAAAGAGCTGGCGGATAAAAGAGGTCTGGAAATTCTGCACGGAATAGTGGACTGTTTGTGGGTAAAGGGAGATGCAATTGAAGTTGAGAAGTTCAAACAGGATGTGGAGAAGGAAACAGGATTGCTTACAGATATCGACCACTATGACTGGATAGTTTTTCTCCCCATGGCGGACGAGACCGGAGCATACAACCGCTATTACGGAAGAGTGGATAACGGCGAGCTCAAGTACAGGGGGGCCATGGCCAGAAGAAGTGATATGCCCCAGTTCGTAAAGGATATGCAGAAGGAGGTCTTTGAAGAGCTGTCGAAAGCTGAAAGTATGGAGGATATCTTGACGTTCAAGGAGACTATCTGGGGATCGTATATGGATTATAGGGATAAGCTCAAGAACGGGAACGTAGATCCGGAGCAGCTAACTCTTCACAGAAGGATTTCCAGGCTGGACTACTCCAAAAATTGTCCCCAGATATCAGCTATCAAGGCTTACAGAGAAGCGGGCATATACGTAGCTCCGGGCATAGATGTTAGCTTTGTGGTTATAGACGCTACAAGATGGATAGTCAGCCTTCCCTGGAGAGCATCCACTTACGATAGGGATTACTATGTGAGGTTGCTCGATAAAGCCTGGGAAGAACTCTCTATTACCCTAACCTTTGCCTCAGAAAAAGCGTACAAAGAAAAAATATAGAGATAGAAGATATAGAGATAGACCTATCTCAACATCTCACTTGTATGGTAACTGTGGAACTTGTCCTTGAGCAGAGAACTGGCATTATTCAAGTGGTTTATAGCATCTTTTAAATAGTTTTGAGCATTACTCAGCTCTTCAGAGCTATTGTTTTTTCCAGCGGACTCATAGTAATTTCCAGCCCTTTCAAAGTCTTCAAGAGATTCTCTGTACTTCTCTTGCACTTCCTCCATTCTTTGTGAAACATTAAATTCATCTAGTTGGGATAAAAGCTGTGTGGAATCGTTCTTTAGAGCACGACCGTCGGATTCCAGTTTTGTCCAATTTTTACTCTGGACAGAAACCATAATAGGCTGAATATTAACCATAACTTCTTTTTTGGCAATTGAACTCCACTCCACAAACTCCTTGTCCTGGCTATTTCCTGTAGAGTTTGTCATATTTGTTGGCTGGGTCGTTACTGGAGTCGATGTGAAACTGGGAGTTGAAGTGGATTGTGTTGGTTGGGTTGGTTGTGAAGCTCCACCTTCATTTCCATTTCCACCTGGTCCGGAGCAACCGGCTATTAAAATCACAAAAAAACATATGAGAATCAGTATTTTCGCCTTCATATAGACACACCTTCCAATTTTAACATTTTGTTCTTGATAGTAACACCTCTTGTGACACCTCTCCAATTCAGGGTTGTTTCCTTGAAAGTACTTATACTTTATAATCCTTAAAGGTTTCTGAAAGAAAGGGGAAAGGAAGATTAGGAGTCAAGAAATAGGAATAAAAACTCTCATTTTCATTAAAAGGGGGAAAATTAGGGTTTTCAGTAGACCTGCGGCATTGCTTCTTCGTCTTCTTGCCATTTCCTTACTTTTTTCTCCTTTTTCCTTCTTCTGGCCTTTTTGACTTCGTGGCAGGGGACCACCAGCACAGGTTTATTTGATCTCCTGCTCACCGAATTGGTAGTGCTACCTACCAGGAATTCCTGGACCATGCCTCCACCGGTCTTACTCACTACGATTACTGAGGACTGATAATCCTCAGAAGCCCTCATAATGCTTTCAGACGCTTCTCCCCCGCCTACTTTACTTTTGACAGGTATAGCAAACGATTTTGTATATTTGTCCAGCATGTACTCTGCTTCTTTGATGTTATCTTCGCAATCCTCAGGCCTCCCGTAATCCACTACATGATAAAGGAGAACTTCTTTGACAATATCCTCAGTTTTTTTGATAGTATCTAAAGCTCTTTCAGAGCATGTAGAGAAATCCAGAGATACCAGTGGTTTATCGAACGTTTCGCTGTATTCAACCCTTGGTTTTGCTTCTTTTTTCTTCTTGTCCCACTGGTGTCTTAAGAGAAGAACAGGAACTTCACACATCCTGATTACATTTTTGGCTACGCTTCCAATCAAGGTCTCCATCAAAATATTGGCACCTTTAGTAGGGCTCACTACCAGATCAACTTCTTGAGTGTAAGCTCTGTTGCATATTATTTCAGCAGCGTTTCTCCTGATGGGACCCAATGGCTCCACAATATAACGTACGTTTGCTCCCTCCTCTTTTAGATCGTTGGTGATCTCCTCTAACCTTTTTGTGGCTTTCGATTCCTGTTTTTCCACGGAAACGCCTCTTTCAACAATGTGGATAATGATTATCTCTTTAGCACCCATCCTGGAGAACTGGGGAATGCAGTTATACAGAGTATGTAAAGAGACGCCAGAGAAATCTGTCGGGAATAATATTTTTTCAAACATCTTTTCACCCTAATGGTTTTATTTCTTTATTCTTCTCCTTTATTAAATTATTGTCCTTAAATTACACTACATGTTTGAAAATTTTTATTTCTCATCAGCAGGGGAGTACGCACCTCCTCATGTGCATCTGCTCGGGTGGTAAATTACCACCTGTTCCCATGGCATGCTATATAGCATGCTTAACAGATGTGTTAATAGTGAGTAGGCAAACCTAACTTTAATAGGGGAAAACAATTGAAAACATTAGTTATTATCACAGCGATACTTATGCTCATTTCGGCCTGTGGTACATTTTATGGGTTAGCTTCAGCGTATAATTCATTAAAAGATAGCCCAGATAAGCCTACTACTTACACATCAAGTTACCAAGCAAACCTATATGAAAAAAACCCATCAACTTCTACTTCTCAAACATCTGAGCTTAAGCTAGAGAATGTTACTACATCCTGGCTGCCAAGTGATAGTCCCTCTTATGACTAAGTTTGACCTTAACAATTCTGCAGAATTACCACTGCCCATCTACCACTGTAATAATTAATTGTTCCACGTTAATCATTAATCATTAATTACCTTTTTGATTTTATATTGCCATAAATAACAGTCATTTTGGACTATTTTCTGGTTCAGGGCAAAAATGAGTGGGTTCCACCGAAATTAGAGATCGTGGACGGAAGTACCAACACCAGTAAAACTGCCAGTACCAGCACAATGATAAATACCTTAATTATCCTCCTATCGGTCATAAAAAATAGTCTTTATTACAATATATCTTATTTACCATAGTTAAAGTAAATTGAATTGATTTGGTGATTTACGAATTTTCATTCCTTATTTTCTTTCCTTAAGAATTTTTCATATCACTTTAAGTAACTACAGAACATTATACTTTACATGGTAAAAATAGTCCACGCCCAGACTTTATTAAGTGAAGACATACTCAATGAATTGAAGAAGAAGACTGGTGAAAAAGCAACCAAAGATGCTATTACCACGGCAGTTGAACATTATTTAACGTGCCAGTACACCCATGAAGACCAGTCGATGAGTAAAAGACTGGAAGAAATTATGATGAAGAAACATGGATAGTATCGAAAAGGTCTTTATATTTTTGGCATTAAATTAAATTAAATTGAATTGAATTGAGTGGCATAAGACCTCTAAACTCTCAGGATTAGTGCTAACAGTCTCTGCCTTCATTCATGTGCCTTTAGAGTCCCGAAGAAATCTGAAGAGTTAAATAATTTTTTCACTTGTAGATAATGAGAAAGTGCGAGGACTGTTCCAATCACAAAATGTGTGTGGAGTGGGACTGTATTAAAGACCCTGAAGAGCGTGAGCATTATACTTCCTAGTGAATTGTATTTTTGAAGAGTGGCTGAAGGCAAGGTGCTCACAGGTGTTAATGGAGAAAAGATGATGGTCCCTAACTCAACGCTCCACGGCTATACTGTTCCCGAGTACTCCCACCTCACAACAGATAGGAATGATCTACCAGGAAAGTGCAGTACTTCGGATTGGTGACAAGGAGCGTACAGTGGAGAAAGGTGATTTTTACTGCATTCCTCCAAATGTACCACATAGTGATACTTGTATCAGTGATGAACCATTTGTGATGCTGGATATCTTCTTTCCAGTCAGGGAAGATTTTATTGAGAAGTTGAAGAAAGATTATGGAGACGAATGGGTAAAAGACGAGTAGTTAAATCCCTTTCTATAACCCCACGACCTCAGAACATATTGGCTTTAGTACCATGCTTAGAACTATTTGTATTTAAGACAAAAAAACCGAAGTGCTCCCGCTGGGATTTGAACCCAGGTTTCCTGACGAAACTAACTAATTACTCCCCTTGTCAGGAAGGATTGGCCGTTAACTACCCTACGGGAGCCGGTTGGAGATCAATCGAGAGTTTCTAACAATCATTATGCAAAAGACATTTTTATACCTTTCGTTTAGTCATGCTAATGGCTATAGCCAGATATAAAAACAAATAAAAAGTTGGAATCTCTTGTTCTTAGTCAATTATCTCGGCATCTTCAAGGATCTCACAATCCTGTTTATACATGGTTCTGTAATAGTCCCCCAGCAACTCTAATCCATCCTTTCTGATGCTAAATGAATCCTTCACCATTCTTCTTAATTCGATCTCACTCACACTCATATGCTCACCTCCTTATTAGTTTGATTTTACATTTAACTCCTATGTATAACCAGATTTAACCTCATATACCTTATACTTTGAGAGTGGAGCGAAAGTATTTCAATAGCAATTCAATGAATATGGAGCATGGATTCCAGAATTACTGTGGTTGAGGATGAAGGTATTACAGTCATCAAACAACTCCAGTGCTGTGGAATAAAAGAAGAAAAGAACGGTTTGGGCATTGTCAAATGCAAAGGAACTTGTGCAGGAGTTTTCACTCAAAATAAACTAAAAGCCGCTCCTCTTCTGGTAACCCGTGATAACCTCCAGGGAGGTGAAACGGAAGGCTTAATAGTCAACAGCGGTAATGCCAACGCTTTTACCGGTAAAAAAGGAATGGACAACGCCAGAAAAATGGCCGAGCTTCTCTCCTCAAAAATGAGCTGTGACCCCCACACCATTCTGGTGTCCTCCACAGGAGTCATTGGGCAACAACTAAACATGGACTGGATAGAAGAAAAATTAGAGCAGCTCTATCCTGAGCTGGGTTCCACCAGAAAATCCTCATCCGATTTTGCCCGGTCTATAACCACCACGGATAAGTTCACCAAAGAATATGTGGTGAAAGTGGGTGATACCTTCATTGCTGGTGTGGCTAAGGGAGCAGGGATGATCGCCCCCAATATGGCGACCATGCTGTCATTCATCTACACCGATGCCTATTTTCAGCCTCAAGAACTCCAGGAGATGCTCACCACAGCAGTAGACCGCTCCTTCAACGTGACCGTGGTGGATGGAGACACCTCAACAAACGATATGGTCCTCCTCACCGCCACGGGGCAAAAAGAGGTTGACAAGAGCTTGTTCCAGGAAGGATTGAATAAGCTGTGCTTTGAGCTGGCAAAAATGATAGCCAGGGACGGAGAAGGAGCTACAAAACTGTTAGAAATCGAGGTGCAGGGAGCAGAAAAGGAAAATGATGGTTTTAAAGCGGCAAGAACCATTGCTTCATCACTACTGGTCAAAACAGCCATCTTTGGAAATGACCCCAATTGGGGTAGAATCGTGGCCGCCCTGGGGTATTCCGGGGCTGAAGTGGATGAGAACCTGTCCTTGACCATTGAGGGACACAGCGACTCTGTTATTCTGGTCGATAAGGGTACCATAACGGATAGCAAAGAAAAGGCTAAGAAACTAATGAAGAACAATAAAGAGATCAAATTCACAGTTGATCTGCGTAAAGGAGAGTACAATGGTTTTGCCATAGGCTGCGATCTGTCTTATGAGTATGTGGGCATAAACGCAGAGTACACAACCTGAAGAGTACCTGAGAGAACAATTATTTATCTTTAATTTTTACCATCATTTATGCCCAATGATTTTGTGGTCAACTCCATTCTGACCGGTATTGCAGCAGGTATTTTGGCCACAGCGGTAATGACCATCTACCAGCTCCCTTTCTACAGGCTATGGGGATTGACCGGCATCCTTGAATGGCATGAAAACGCCTGTATCTCATCGTGGTTCATTAAAAGGAATCCACAAGAGCTTGTGCCGCATGGAATGCTCTTCCACTTGACCAATGGTACGCTTCCAGCAATATTCTTCTCCCTCATTTTCCCTTTCATCTTAGGTTGGGGACCCATCATACTTCTGGGGATAGGTTACGGGGTATTGCTGTGGATATTTACTCTTGCTCCCATCCACAAACCCGTAACAGGAGTTTCGATAACAAAACATCCTCTGGGGTGGAAACCGGCCCTGGTGAGTGTCTTTGGCCATGTCATCTACGGCTTGGTATTAGCCCTGACGATAAAATACGTTTAACCTGTTAGATAACACTTTACTTTACTTTACTTTACAGTCTAGCAGTCCAGAATATTAAAAGAAAAAATATTAAAGTTACAAAGAATAACTCTTATCGTGCCCGTATTTGGTGACTTTGACTGGAAGAGGATCCTAATTTTCCCCATCCTGATAGGAGTTCTCTCTGGGATTGCAGGTATTTGTCTTCATGCCTCCATTGATTTGATGGTTAATTTCAGCTCTTATATCAGCTCTTCAGGTGGATGGGGTATTCCTTATTACGTTCTACCCCCAGTAGGGGCACTACTAGCAGGCATCATAGTCTATAAGCTCGCTCCAGAGGCTGCTGGAGCTGGTGAGAACGCAGCCATTGAGGCTTTTCATAAAAAAACAGGTTACATCAGAGCTCGAGTCGCTGTGATTAAACTTATAGCAACATCATTTATAGTGGGAAGTGGAGGTAGTGCCGGGAGAGAAGGTCCACTGGGACAGATATCGGGATCAATTGCTTCGTGGTTCTCTTCTAAACTGAACCTGGGTGAGAAGGACAGGAGGACTCTCATTGTTTGCGGGATAGCGGCTGGTATCGGCAGCATCTTTAAAGCCCCTCTTGGTGGGGCTCTTTTTGCTACTGAAGTTCTTTACAAAAGAGATCATGAGGTGGGCGTCCTCATCTACTCCTTTATCAGCTCTCTAACAGCCTTTATGGTATTTGGATCGGTCTATGGGATGGATGTGATCTTTGAAACCCAGAAAGTGGGTTTTGGTCATCATCCCATCTTTATTGCATCCTATGTCTTTCTGGGTGTATTTGCCAGTATAATGGGTCTGACATTCATCAAATCCTTGGACATCGTCAACCACTATTTCTCCCGGTTCTCCATTCCAAATTATTTGAAGCCTGCTCTGGGCGGGTTGTTCATGGGCGTAGTCGCTTATTTCTCCCCCCAATCCATTGGTATAGGCTATGAATGGATACAGAACATGATACTTTCCGAATTGACGTTGACCGTCATTTTGATACTTCTCGTAGGGAAAATACTGGCTACCAGCTTCACTATAGGATCAGGAGGTAGTGGAGGGTTATTTGCTCCCTCTCTGGTGATTGGTGCTGCGGTGGGTGCTCTATTTGCTGAGATATTCTCCCTGTTCTTTCCCCAGTTCGGTCTTTATGAGGCTTTCGTTCTGGCGGGAATGGCTGCCTTCATTACTGCTGTTGCCAAAACACCCATATCCGCCATAATCTTGATGGTGGAGATAGCTCATTCTTATCAGCTTCTGCCCGGGTTGATGGTGGCTGTGATAGTGGCATATATATTGACAGGAAAAGAAAGCATCTATCCTGCTCAGGTGGAGAACAGACTCCAATCACCCACATTAAGAGGTGAATTGGCCATAAATATTCTGGAAGACCTACCAGTAAGTAGTGCGATGACTGCGGAGAACATTATTTCTTTTAGCTCTGACCAAAAGGTTTCGGAAGTTCTCTCCGTGATCGAGAGAACAGGTCACATAGGTTTTCCAGTAATTGATGACGGGAGATTATGGGGTGTCATCACTTTTAAAGACGTGGAAAAAGTTGCTGCCGAAGAAAGAGACAAAGTACCGGTTAGTGAAGTTATGACCAAAAAGATAATCTCTGCTTATCCGGACGATGACTTGGAATCCTGCCTGCAGAAACTGGTGGTGAACGATATAGGTAGGATACTGGTGGTGGAGAGGAGTGCCCCCACTAAACTGGTGGGACTGGTGACCAAAAAAGACATAATAAAAGCCCACGCTAGAGCCTATCAAACCAGACAGGAGTGAAGTTATTTTTGCCCCGAAATAACCAATTCTCACTTTCGATATCACCAGCTTTAAGTATTGAGGCTTAAAACACCTTAACACCCTATCAAATCTAATCAAATAAATGAGTGAGGAGGTCAAAGATTGAAAATAGCTATAGTGGGAGCAGGTCTGACGGGATTAAGTGCTGCTCTCCAGTTGAAAGAGCATGCTGATGTCACATTATTTGAGAAATCTGATTTGGGGGGTTTGGCATCTTCCTATTGTCCCAGTTACTGTATCGAGAAGTTCTACCATCACTGTTTTTCGGGTGATCGGGTTCTCCTTGATACCCTGAAAAGCTTGGGATTGAGCAACAAACTGGAGTGGAGGACAGCCCGGACTGGCTATGCCATAGGCGACCAGATCTTCCCCCTCAACACCCCTTTCGAGATCCTCAAATACCCTCACATGAGCCTGTCAGAAAAAGGTAAATTGGCTCTATTTACTTTGAAGAGCCGGAACAGAGATTTCAAAGCCGAAGATGAATCTGCTGCAGTGGAAAAGATAAAAGAGGAGCTGGGAGAGGAGCTATTCCAGAACTTTTTCCTCCCTCTATTGAGAAGCAAATTTGGAGAAAGCTATCAGGATGTGAGCTATGCTTGGCTCCTTGCCAGAGTGGCTATAAGAAGCAACAGGAAATATAGAGGAGAACAGCTGGGCTATCTAAAAGGTGGCTTCCATCAGATGATCCAAAAAATGGGAGAAGGACTTGATATCAGAATTAGAGAAGTTAGCATCTCCAAAAATAGCAAGTTTTCAGTAGGCTCAGAAGATTTTGATGCTGTTATCTACACCGGGCCTCTCCCCGAACTTGACCCCCAGACACAACAGGCGGCAAAACTCCCTCAAATCAAATATCAGAGCTCTATTTGCGCTTTAATAGGTTCAAAAAAGAGCATAACAGAAGATATATATTGGACTAATGTTAGGGACGAGCTTACCTTTGGAGCGATGGTGGAGCACACCAATTTCATGCCGTTTGAAGATTATGGAGAGCACTTAATCTATCTGGCCAGCTACTCTACTCCGCAGGGATGGCTCTTTAACACCAGCAATGAAGAGCTGGGGAAGAGATATTTGAAGGATGTGGAGAGGTTCGGGTTGAAGCAAGAGGACATAAACTGGATGAAGATCTTCAGAGCCAAACATAGCGGACCTGTTTATGAAAGAGGTTACCTCAATAAAATAACTCCGTATAGAACCCCTATAAAAGGATTTTACGTAGCAGGAATGACCTCAATACCCAACTATCCGGAAAGGAGCATGAGTGGAAGTATAGAATCCGGATTAAAAGCTGCACAAGTTGTTAAAAAGGATCTGGGTTTCGCTTAAATAAACTAAACTGAAACATAAAATGATAATAGGAAAGGTCGGCTTGAGGAGGTTGGAAGCAAAGCAAGTAAAGCCGACCTCTCCGAATACTTGACCTCTCCAACCGGCAATAATAACTTGGATACCCTCCTTAATAAAGGATATCGATTTTATATTGGTTGTTATGATAATTAGCAGTAATATTGGCTGTCGTGGGCTTTCCGGAGGAAATATGATAGAGAGCTTATATCTCCTTAAATCTTGCGTATTGCTCGTAGGTTAGTTCTTTGTCGAATTTGGCTTCCATTAATATAGAGGTAAAATGCTCACAACTGCTTGTTGCTTTAGAATTAATGGCATTTTCCCGGGAAAAGTGTACTTCTCTACCGCAGTATGGACATATTGCTATATTACCTCCTTTCTCCTTAGTATCTCCTATATACACCATCTGTCTATTTTTTATCAAATCCATCAATAATAATTACTGAGTGCAATCTATTAATAATTTAATAAAATGTCACCCATCATAATAATTAAATTCAAAATTAAAAGAAAGTTAAAAGAAAGAAGTGGTGTATCCAGCCCAATTATTTTATTGTAATCCCCTAAATGCTAGTTAAACCTATGAGCCCTACTCTTTAATGTGTTCCATTATATTCAGGTATCCCATTTCCTTGAAGTACTTCTCCAGAAGATAATTTACCAAATCGCTGATAATTATGTTCTTCTCTTTCAGTATATCGTAGTAGATACTCTCAATCCATACCGTCTTCTTCAGCCTGTTCGACTTCCTCGTTGCCGTCAGATAGAAGGAAAGGCTAATATCCTCCGTTAATAGGAACCTTGGTTTTGAACTCATCCAACATACCCCCTCTCAACCGGCATATGTTATACCGTTTTTAATAGAAAATTCACCTGCTGATTAAAATAGGTTGATTTTCCACATGTCATATAGCACGTTATGAGGCATGCAAAAAATTATGAACTCTCAGTTCTTTACGTTCTCTTGACCAATAGCTATAAAGAATTATTATGATTGACTCCCTATATTATACAAGCTAAAAAATTAAGAAAAACTTAATCATCTAAGATTTGCTCCACATCCAACCATCCGATCTCTCTTAGATGTCTCTCCAAGAGATAGTTTATAAGCTCACTGGCATTGAAGTTATTCTCTCTCATGATATCGTAGTAAATACTCTCAATTCTTACAGTCTTCTTTAATCTATTACTATTGCCTGAAACGGCTAAAAAATAAGTAAGGCTATCCTCAGCCTCCAGATCATCTATCCTTGTTCTCATAAAATCATCTCCCTCTTGATAATTTAAACCAAAATATATGTGATCTTTAGTTTAAAAATAAGCTTATATTTAACATGCTGACCAGCATGCTACCCAATTTTTTAATGGAGAGGCGATGGTCTCTCAGTCCTTGAAAACTCCTAAACTGTTAGTATAACAAAGGCAAATTAGATTTTTATGTTCTGTTTCCACTGGGGTATTTTACACTGATTTCCGTATTTTTCCAGTTCCTGAGCGAGATACTGGCTCTTCTCAAATTCCCCATGAACCACAAAGGTTCTGTCCGCGTTGCATGCTCTGCTCCACTTGACCAGATAATCTTTTCCAGCGTGTGCTGAGAAACCGTTTATGGTAAATAACCTGGATTTTACTGCTATTCTTTCCCCGTATATCCTCACAGTTTTTGCCCTGTCAACCAGTCTTCTTCCCAGAGTACCCTTGGCCATGTAACCCACAAGGATCAAACTGCACTCCTTTCTCCAGAGATTGTGTTTCATATGGTGCTTGATCCTCCCTCCAGTGCACATACCGCTGCCAGCAATAATTATGGCATTATTCTTCACTTCATTTATCTTTTTGGAGTCTTCCACATCTTTAGTAAATTTGAGATTGGGAACTGCAAAGGGATTCTTACCATTTACCTCATTTGTTTCCATGTTGTACAGCTCCGGATGTCTGATAAACACCTTGGTGATATCTATTGCCAGAGGACTATCCAAAAAAATCTGGCATCCGGGTATTTCTCCTTCTCTGTAAAGCATGTTCAGAACATAGAGTATTTCCTGAGTCCTCTCCAGAGCGAATGATGGTATTAAAACATTTCCTCCAGCTTCAAATGTTTTATTTATGGCATCTTTAAGCTCATCTATACTTTCATCAACGGATTTATGGTTTCTGTCTCCATACGTGGATTCCACAATGAGGTAGTCTGCTTGAGGCGGATATTCGGGGTCTTTAATAATCAATTTATCCTCTTCGCCCAGGTCTCCTGAAAATACAAACTTCTTACCGTAATCGACCTCGATGAATGCAGAGCCAAGCACGTGCCCTGCTCTGTGAAACTTGACCGAAAAATTGCCAAAGTTAACTCTATCATCATAATCAACGCTTCTCCACTTTAAACTCAGGCAATCTTCGACGTCCTCGGAAGTGTATAAAGGCTTTAAGGATGGTCCACCTTTTCTGACACTCTTTTTAGTTTGCGTGTGAGCCTCTTCCTCCTGGATCTTGGCCGCATCATATAGCATATACTTTGCTATATCTCTGGTAGCCTCAGTGGTGTAGACCTCTCCATTAAAACCCTGATTTACCAGTTTGGGAAGCAGACCGATGTGGTCCAGGTGTGCATGGGTCAATAACAAAAAGTCTATCTCTGACGGGTCAAAGGAGAATCTCCTATAATTTCTTTTTTCCACACTGCCCTGAAACATTCCGCAATCAATAAGAAGGTTTTCACTATTTTCGAGCAGGAAACAGGAACCTGTCACTGTTCTCGCTGCTCCATAAAAGTGCAAATGCATATTTCTTCTCTGTAATTAAATATAAATGGGTTTTGGTAATTTTCTGTAAAGAGTAATCTGTTAAACTGGCATTGATTATTTGTTAGCTACTTCAATTTCAATTGCCGTAGGATATGCGGTAGATTGCACCAGCTTTATCATCTGATATTAGAATAGAGCCGTCAGGCATCACCAGAACATCAACAGGTCGCCCCCACGAAACCCCTCCCTGGAGCCATCCCTCACCAAATGTCTGGTAGGAAACAGGAGAGCTACCATCCATTTCCACAAAAGTAATTCTATAACCTATAGGTGTTTTCCTGTTCCATGAGCCGTGTTCAGCTATAAAGACGCCGTTCTGGTATTTCTCCGGGAACATGTCACCCGTATAGAACCTCATTCCCAGTGCAGCCACATGAGGACCGAGCTCAACCTCTGGCTGTGTAAACTGACTGCAATCTCTTCCCTCATTTAATTCAGGGTCACTGATATTCTCTCCGTGGCAGTAGGGATACCCGAAGTGCATTCCAGCTTGTGGTGCCCTGTTCAGCTCATCTGGGGGACGATTATCGCCCAGCCAGTCCCTTCCGTTATCTGTAAACCACAATTCACCAGTATCGGGGTGCCAGTCAAACCCTACAGTATTCCTCACTCCTCTGGCATATATTTCAAATTGCGAACCGTCTGGCTCCATTCTGGTAATGCTTGCAAAAGGGTCTTCGACCTCGCAAATATTGCAGGGAGCTCCTACCGGCACGTAAAGCTTTCCATCAGGTCCAAATTTAATGAATTTCCACCCATGGGTGCCCTCATTGGGATATCTATCGGTAACCACTTCTGGATGCGGTGGGGTCTGCAGTGAGGACTCAATATTATCGAATTTCAATATACGGCCAATCTCGGCCACGTAAAGAGAGCCGTTCCTGAAGGCCACGCCGTTGGGAGAGTTCAATCCCTGAGCAACAGTTAAAACCTTATCAGCCTTATGGTCTCCGTTCTCATCTAAAACAGCGTAGACCTTACCCGGAGATCTGCTTCCCACAAACAGGGTTCCGTTGGGGCTTAAAGCCATTGAACGAGGTCCTTCAACCTCATTGGCGAATACTTCGATTTTAAACCCCTGAGGTAAAGAGATCTTACTCACAGGCAGATCACCACTCTCAGGAGACGGGAATAGAGCAGAGAATATGCTGAAAGGGAACATAAAGTATATAATTAATCCCACAGCAAGGATAAACCCTACAAAAAGCCACTTTTTCTTCAACTTCATTTGAAACCACTTGGGGTTGGTAGTATATCCCTTTTTTCTCTGGGTTATTTTCTTAAGTTAGAAGACCAATCTCCAAAGGTATCTCGATGCGGCTATTATTGATATAGCTCCACAAAAGCTTTGCCCACCACCAGATGAGGTACATCCTCTTCTCTTTCAACTTCTTCAAAGGTTACCGTCTCTGGTAGACTACGTTTAAAAGCTTTATAGCTCTCTTTAAATCTTTCATCTTCTTTTACATCTTCTTTGATCCAGATAATGGTCAATCTCTTTCTGACCGTGGCAAAGAATTCCACAACATCCTCCAGATTGTCGAAGCCCATATCGGTTATCAACACATAATCCTCTGCCCTATTTTCCTGAAGATACTTGTGAAGATCTTCTAGGTGTAAGGTGGTTCCCCAGCCCTGATACAATTTCAAGTATTCATAGATGCTCCTGGAATCTCTAATAAGGTTCAACTGCAGGTTTTTTCCAGAGAAGTTCACCACACCCACTCTCGACCCGTGCTCCAGGTAGTTCCTTGCTATAGCAAATCCTCCAATCACCGCGTAAGAGACTTCTTTGTCCGGATGCTTCATGCTTCCAGAAGAATCGATAATTATTACTGCGTCATGGAGGCTCTCGGCGTAACTTTCGAACTCCTCGAACTGGTACCTTTTGGCGAGACCGGGTAAGACCTTACCATAGCTGTTCTCCGGACTATATGAATCTATACTGTCATCGAGCTCGAAATCCTTTAGTTCCCCCGGATATAGTGAGCCCTTCGCAGAAAGGGGTTTGATGTATACCGCATGCCTTTGTGCTCGGCTCACATACCAGTCGATCTCAGGCTTCTGGAACTCGTAAGATACCTCACCCCGGGCTATACCTATCCATCTGTCAGTTCTGGTGGCTATCTCTTTGAACTCCTCAAGGTCCATCTCCCTGGCCAGATCAGTCAAAGCTCTCTGAATTTCTTTAGCACTGAAATCCTCTATACCAAAATCGGAGAACGGCATCTCGATTTGTATTTCCTCAATGAGGTCTGAAACGATGTCGGCAAAATCCATTACGTTCTTCCTGACCCTTATCTTTGTGGTGTCCAGGAAATCGATTTGCATCATCTCTTTTAGCTTTTCCTCTAACTGCTCATCGCTGCTGCTTTTCCCGAACCCAATACCCGTAACTTCTTCAAAATACATTTTAAGCAAATTAACGATCCTGGAATCTGATGATACATCTACATAAACTCTGGCCACGTGATCCAGACTTCGATTGATGACCAGGTCGAGGGTGACCACCACATCATCGTATAAATTCCGTACCAACCTTGCTTTGTCGTAATCCTCTTCAACCTCTTCAATCCAGCTCTGCTCCAGAATTATGGTCTTCACATCATAGGGGTGTTTCACCCAGTGGTCCAGCTCGTGATGGAAAAATCCTCTGAGAGCTGTATCCCCGAATAGCTCTGTAACCCGGGGATTGACCTGTATCCTGTATTTTGGTGTAGTAAGATCCAATTGGATGGCAGGAATGTTAGCGAATTCCATGTTCAAAGGTGGGAAATAGAGGTCCTTTCGAGCCTGCTGAAAAATGCTCTTCAACTTATCCTTATTCTTATCCTCTGCTTCCTCACCATCAAGGCTGAATCCATTCATAGATCATATCCACTTCTTGTCACAGTTCAATGACTTTACAATAGCTTTACTTTCTGTGTTGTTGAGGTTCTCGGATACGAAGTAGAACATGCAGTAATTGCTTCTCCAGAAGTAATGCATTTGGTCTTCTCTGGGCAGAGAGTAAACCTGTTTGCCTTCTACCCTGAAATCCTGAAGTTTTGAGCCCCAATCCTTGAAATTGAACATGGCCTGAACCATTCTTTCCGTTTCATTTTGGGCTAAAGAGCTGTTGGAGTAAGTGGTAACCCACAACATCACCGATTTACCGTCTTTTGCATATTTGAAAATAGCTACATCTTCTATATACTTTATTCTCCCTATATGCATCTCTTTGACCGACTCGAGAGCCCTTCCTTTTACTGCTACAGTGTTCTTCTCCATTCCCAGCAGTTCCTCCGGAGCTACCTCAGTGGCTTTCTGATGAGCACAACCGGAAAGACCGCAGGCCAATAGTATCAGGATGAGCAGGATTATCAGTTTTTTCATAACTCTCTGGCCAGACCTTTGAAGAAAGGATGATTAATTTTTTCCGCTATTTCTTTGACGCGATCGTATTCTCCTTCCTGAATGGAGCGATAGGCCTCGATCTGATAATCACGGTGCTCGTACCACCGGTCCTTTGCGGAATTTACTATTTCTTCCACGGCATAAACCTCATCACTTGACTCTTTCTCCACATCCCTTACTCTAGAAAGAAATTCATCGTTCACTGCGCTTCTGTGCCACAATACGTAGGGAAAAATGGCAAGCAGGTGTTCAAGGTCGACAGTTTCTCCATTCAACCACGCCAGTGCTTTTGCGTATTTTAAGAGACTTTTCTCTGCCCTGCCCGAAATGCTGTAAAGGTCAGAGCACATATAATTGGCGTAATGACATCCACTGCACTTGGAGAAGTCCTTGTTCAATCCCAGTTGACAGTGAACTTCCTGGCCGATATAATCCAGGAAAAGCTCCACATCATCTGAAACTTCTGTGTTTGCGATCTCCTCTCTCGTTGTCTCGATCTCATCTGGTGAGGGGATATCTATTCTAATTCCTTCTTGTCTGAATCTCTCTTTCAGTATTCCTCTGAATTTGTCTCTACATTCTCTCACGTATTTGGTAAGTTGGTGTATATTCTGGCTCTCAGCATTCTCCACAATGTAATCCACCATCTTTTGAGAAAGCTCTCTGTCTTCAAGAATTTCGCCTTTAACTCCTCTTCTGACCAGCCTCTTCCTCAAGGGATGCAGTCTGCCAGTCTCCACCGCCACATCAAATCTATCCAGCAGAGGAGGGATCAAACTGGTGGCACCTGTATCCTGATAGTTTATAGTAGCAAAGAAGACCTTGTCGTCCGCAAAAAACAGGGTGTCGCCTCTGTAACTCCAGATATTCCTGTCCACCTCATTGAGAAGCATATTCTGCTTCCCCACAGGTAACCGATTCATTTCGTCAATGATGATCGCAGGAGAGAATGGAGCGTTTTTCCACATCACCCTCTCTATCCCCTCTTTTTCCAGGGCCGCCAGATCCAGAGTGGCCTTTATCTTTTCTTCCGTCTGCTCCGGATGACCGTGAATGGTGGCAGCCTGCACGAATTGCAGCGGCAGTCCCAGAAAGAGGCTGGAGATCCTTTCGCTGGAAGTTGTTTTTCCACTACCGTATTCTCCAAAGACCAGCTCTCTTCCACCCAAAATAAGGGTGAACAACCCCAGGAGAGAAACAGGCTCGTACCTTCTTCCTCCTGCCTGAAGCGTCTCGTCTCCCAGATAAAATCGACTGGTTATCACATCATAGAGGTCTATTACCTTCTGACGCATCTTCTTTTTAGCTGTTGTTTATTCTCTTTAGCTACAATACTTATTCTTCGCCTTGCTCTTCTTCACTGCTCTCTTCTCTCTTCTTTGGTAATACTTTGAAGTACTCCAGCATCTCAAGCGGCAATGGGAACAGTATGGTGGTCCCTTCCTGGGTGGCAGCATCGTTTATGGTCTGAAGGGTTCTGAGCAGCATGGTACCCT
>CAZQTT010000016.1:0-38064 GCA_964596255.1 uncultured archaeon | reverse complement strand
TCAACAACTTCACCCAAATGAAGTTAATGGAGGTGAAATCATGAGACGAAAAAAATTTCAGATAACACACAAATAGGTTGCTCCAGAAAATTGTTGTGTTTGTTAAATCCTTCTTCTTCTCACTCTTTCTACGAAGCGGTCGATGTTTATTCTGTATTTAACACAGAGTTGGCAGAAGAGTTGTGCTGAGTATAAGATCATTTTGACGTCTGTTATGGCGTATTTGCGGTAGTAGCAGTGCAGGTCTTTTAATCCGAATAATGCTTTACCTACTTTGAAGAATAGTTCTATCTTGTATCTCTCTCCAGCGAATTCTTGGTAGGAGTCGACTCCTTCAACTGCCTTCTGGATTATGAATTCGAAGTCATCTTGGAGGTCATCTAACACTTTGTTGTATCTGCTTTCAAACCATTGTAAGTTCATTCCCTGGTTTTCTATCATTCTCTTAAGTTTATCTTTGTTTATGTTGCTTCTTGCCTTGATTACGGGGATCTCTCTGGTTGAGGGGTAACAGGATGTTGTCGTAGGCGAAGAATCCCGCATCCGCTATCACTACCTTGATCTTCCCATTAACTGAGCCAAGGTTGTTGGTGACCATCTCGCTCCAGATCTCCTTCTTGGGCTTGGACTTAGAGTGGATTTCGCAGGCGACAACCGAGAAATTAGATAAATTAATCAAGGTGTGAACCATGAAGCCTGGCGTAACCCCATTCAAGGAATCATAGCAATACTCAGCGTTATAGGCTCCCTCTTTAATCTTCTTACCCGACCTTATTCGGTTGAGGTCCACTGGAACGATGAAGGAGTCATGAGCATACAATTCAACATCTTTTTCTTTGATGTTCCTCTTAATCATGTTGTCTAGCCTTAATTTGGCTTTGTCCAGCCTCTTCTTGAAATCCTCGTAGTTAGAGAACTCCTTAAGGACTCTGAGGTTTAGAATCTCTCTTAACTCTGAGTTCCACCTTAAATTAGCGTAAAAAACTACGGGAGCAAATCCCAAGAAGAATCTGACGGTCTCCACCTTATAATAGTCGATCATGTAATCATCCTTCTTCTCTTTCTTGGTGAAGAGACCGTCAGCCTTACTTGAGACCTCCCTAGCAAACTCAAGCAGAACCTCATCATATTCCACCTCCGAGAACCTTCCACTGTTAATTTTATCCACTGTGGATTGAGCAATCATAAAAAAGAACTGTACAGCTTCATATTTAATTATTTCGGTTTTAAACAGCCCATTTAGTTAACCAGAAGCTTCAAAAAAGTATTTAACCATCACAATTTACTGGACAAACTGAATAAACAATAAAATGGCTTATACAAGATCCTCAATTTTATTAAAGATTTAGAAAAAAGAGACCCTAATATTACTTTATAAGTAATAAGAGGTTAATAAAGTTTTCTATATATATAGTCTTGGACGAAACTTTTTTAACTTATGAGGACGTATTATTCGTATGCCTCGTAAACCTGAGAAGGAACCGGTTAAGTGGTTGACAGTTGAGGAGTTAAATAAAGAGATTCAGAATAAGAAGGTGTGTGCTGAGATACTGAGAAGACTTGTTTTCGTAAAACAGCTCTATAAGGGGTGGAGTGTTCCTCAGGCAGCTGAGGAAGTGGGTGTTAGCAAGGTGATTGGTTATGAATGGCTTGAGAGGTGGAATAAAAAGGGTTTAGATGGTTTGGAGCCCAACTACGGTGGTGGTAGGCCTCCTGACCTCTCTCTGGATGAGAAGGAGGAGCTTAAACAGATCTTGGGTGAGAGGGATGATTGGAGCACTAAGGGTGTTAAGCATCTCATTAAAGAGGAGTTCGGTGTTGATTACTCTGAAAGGCATGTGAACAGATTGCTGAAGGAGTTTGGGTTGAAGCACGCCAAACCCTATCAGAACGACTACAGAAAACCTGAGAACGCTGACGAAGACCTTAAAAAAACCTCATGAAAGACTGAAAGAAGTCTTACAGGAGACTCCGCACTGCATAATTGGTTTCATGGATCAGAGCTCACCTCAGCTCACAGCGAACACTCAGAGGTTATGGTCCTTCACCAAACCCATGGTTAAGAAGAACACCACCAAGATCAAGGCTAACGCTTTCGGTTTCTACACCATAAACGGGGAGAACGTGCTTGACTTCAAAGAGAACTCCAAGAAAGAGTGTGTCTGCGAATTCCTGGAGAAGATAAGGGATGCGAACCCAGATAAACCCATCATACTCATCCTGGATAATTTCAAGTCACACTGGGCCAACGCCACCAGAGAGAAAGCCCAAGAACTGAACATCCACCTAGTGTTCCTACCACCATACTCCCCAGACCTGAACCCCATAGAATACATCTGGAAAAGCATAAAAAAAGAAATCTCACCCAAACTCATCAAAACCCTGAATGAACTAAAAGACATTATCTCAAAGAACTTCTACAAATTCAGCCAGAAAATCAGCTTCGCCAGAAGATGGATCGAAAAAATCCTAGTTAGTTTAGTTAACTAAGTTATGTCCGATACTATAATTAGAACGATTCTAATTGCCTACTCACATTTATTAATTTTAAGTTTAGAAAGAATTAACCTAAATATTTCTTTCAAACCCTCTAGTTCATTTTTTGTATAGAAACTAGCCAGGTACAAAATTAGTGGAAAAGACAGAATGATGCATATCTTGAATAATACTGAAAAATATAAATTACTTATCACAGTTGTATAGCCAATTGTAAAGATTAAGGCAGTTATTATACATATTTTTAAGATTCTAGTCCACTCATAGTCTATTCTGTAGTATTTTCTGTTGTAATAGTAATCTATAGCTATCATTAAAGAAAATGCAAAAAGAGTTGCAAAGGCTGCACCCATTATCCCATACAAAGGTATCAAAAATAAGTTTAAAATGACGTTAATAGTAGCTCCTATGAAGAAATACCAGGCTGTAATTTTTGTTTTTCGTTTTAAGGCTATACCCACTTCCAGTATGGGCCTAGAACTCCAAATAAAATAGGTTAATGCTATTAAAGGTACTATTTTGTATGCACGCCAATATTCTTCATTTGAAATTATTTGTATTACTTCCTTTGATAATAGCGATAGTATTAAAAATAGAAAAGCTCCAATAAGAATAACATACGTTAATGCTTTACTGCAAAAATCACTAAAATTACTGTGCTCTTTAACAGATAAAAACATAGGACCCCATATTAATTTTGTAGGATTAATCAAGATTACTGTCATCACCATTCCAATTTGGTAGCCCAAAGTGTATATTCCCACTTCACTTAAGGTTAAAAAGTAATTTATTAAGTATCTGTCAGCGTAAGTGAAAACAAAACCGCTAATTCCTGCAAGCACTAGCGGGGCTCCGTAATGAATCATTCTCTTAGCTTCAAATCGTGAAAATTTTAATACTAAATTCTTTCTAACATAGGGAAAGAGAAACAGAAATAAAAGTAAAGCTGCAATTAAATGTCCAAAAACTATCCCCAAAACTCCTAAGTTTTTTATTGTTACTAAATATATAATAATAGCAATTCCAACTAAAAGAAATAAAAGTTGAAAGATTGTATATTGGATTGATTCCTTTTGTACTCGTAGAACTGCAAAAGGCACCCGATGCAAATTTCTGAAAATAGTAACAACTATTATTAATAATATTAACATATTATATTTTTTGTTACCAAAAATTAATATCGATAAATAATCTGAAACCAGAAATCCTATGATAAGCAATATAAAACAACTAATAACAATCAAAAAAAGTGCTGTGGATACCACACTCTTTCTATTATCATCATCATGGTAATCAAAATACGATCTGAATAGAGCTGGGACTATGTGAAGTGAAAAAACAATCCCCATCATTTGACCGGTTATTGATAACAATCCCCATACTCCGTATTCAGAGGTTGTAAGATAAGTAGTATAGATAGGAAGCAATATAAGGGCAATCAGTCGTTGAAGTGTAGCTCCTAAACCAAAAACAAACCCATGTTTTCCTGTCTCCTTAAACTTCTCAAACAGCGAACTCTCTTCACTCATTCATTCCTTATTTACTGTTTATATTCCTTATTTTAGTAACTGGACTGCACCCATTTTGGCGGACACTATGTTAAGTTAATGTTTATATACTTGTTCCCCATCTCGAACTCATTGGGTGGTAAGTACCCGATGGATGAGTGGAGCCTTTTTTGGTTATATACCTCCTCTATAAAACCTTCAACGCTCTTATAAGCCTCTTTGAATGTCTCGTACTCTGAAAGATATACCTCCTCGTACTTCAATGTTTTAATGAAGCTCTCTGCATAGGCATTATCGTAAGGATTTCCTTTCCTGCTCATGCTGATCCAGATGCCATGGTCCTTGAGGCAGTTAACGTAGTCGTGGGAAGCGTACTGCACTCCCTGATCTGAGTGATGGACCAAATCAAGTTCATTGCTCCATCTCTCCTCTAGTGCCTGTTGCAAAGCATTCAGAGTTAATCTCGTGTCTATGTTCCTGTCCAGCTCCCATCCGATGCATTTCCTGCTGAAAGTGTCCAGGAGAACTGCCAGGTAGATGAACTCCCTTGCAAGACGAACGTAAGTGATATCAGCAGCCCAGAGCTGATTCATCCCTGTCACCTCCATGTCCCTGGCAAGGTTAGGGTACACCTGTAAGTTGTGATTGGAGTTCGTGGTCACTGGCTTGAAAGACTTATTCCTTACACAGAGAAGGTTATCTTCTCTCATCAGATTTAACACACGCTTTGAATTCACTTTATAGCCATCTCGTTGCAATTGTTGAGTGACCCGCCTATACCCGTAACCAGGGAAGCCTAACACTATCCGGTGGATCTCATCTTTCACCTCCATCTCAAATGGAGTGGATAAGGGCCTCTTCCTCCAGTCATAGTAGCCACTGCAACTCACGTTCAAGCACTCGCAGGCACTCTTAACCGGTAAATCCTGATTCCTTTCTATCAGCGTGTACATCACCTCCTGCCGTTTTGCTCCCTCTGCTCTTTCAACCTGGTCTCCAAGGTAGACAACGCTTTTTTTAAAAACTCGTTCTCCGCATACAACTGACCAACAACCCTCTCCAACTCCGCAATCCTTGCATCCTGATTAGGCTTATCCTTCCTTCCTGAAAGCACTCTCAGGATTCTCCTTGAATTCCCTCTTCCACCTGGAGAACAAGACAGGGTGAATATCATTCTCCCGACAAATCTGAGCCTCACTCTTACCGTTCTCATGCTCCCTCAACAAGGATAACTTGAACTCCCGTGAAAACTTCCTCCTCTTCCTCATGTGCACCTCCAATTCTCATATTATTATATTAACTTAGCTATGTGTCCGAAATTTGGGGTGCACTCCAAACTAATCTTTTTTCACACACACTGCGAAGAGTCTAATTCCATTATCTTTATTAGCTTTTAAGAATTTTTTTAGATAAATAGAAAATAAAAAATTCTTTAATTTTTCATTATTTAAAATAAAAATTGAATTTGTAAATAATTTACTAATTATTTTTGTAAATAGATTTTCTTTGTTAATATAATCGATTCTAATCGAATCAAAATAACCTGATAGTGTTCTTTTTAATGATTTTTCATCAAAATGTTGAAAATGTCTTTTAATATTCTTTATTGGTAAATTTGTCGAAGGAACAGTTAATAAAAGCTTTCCGTTATCATTAAGCATTGAATGGATCGATTTTAAGAAACTATCTAAGTGGTCTGGCGGTATATGTTCCAAAACCTCTATCAAAGTAACAATATCAAACTTTCTTCCCATTTTATCTTGTGTAACATCCAATTTTAAAAATTCGACGTTTTTATGCTTGTTTAATAATCTAGCAAAGTAAATAGCTTGGTTAGATACGTCAACACCTACTACTTCTTTGTTTCGAAATTTTTCAGATAACTTACCAACAAAAAACCCATCCCCACATCCTACGTCGATTATACTACTAAATTTCTCTTTTTCTAATTCTCTTAAGACTGTAATCAAATAGGCAGCATAACGATAACCGTATGGATTGTTTCTAAATTGACTAAAATTTGTGTATTCTATAGGATCGAAATTTATTAAATAATGGTAGGGAAAACTGTAACAACCTTCTTGCAATGACTTTGATAGTTGTGTCTCTTTTGCTACACTTCTCATTATGAATCACCTTCACAAAGAACTATATTAAAGTTCTAATCTTATTAAATTTAACTTTAGTAATACTGTCTCGCATTTCGTGAAAGGAAATATTTTATCTTTTATCTTTTACTAATTTTCAACATTTATTAAGTTAAGATATTTAAATAATTCTATGTACCATTGTTCCTTACTTTAAACTGATTTTTAATCAATTTGGGATATGCGTAGTATCTTTCAGGATCATACTTTTCAAGAAATGGATAAAATTCTTTCTCCATATATAACTTGCAGGCTTCATTGATATCATCAGTTCCGTATTTATCTTTTATTACATCCTTCAAATAAGAATCTAATGTTGGGTATTTCTCATAATCCCCCATTTCCCGCCAATTTGTTCTCTCAGATCGATAGAAGTAGTCCATATCTGATTTAAATTCGCAATGGAACCAGTAAGGTTTTTTTAATTGTATTTTTTTTAGATACTTCTGAAATCTGACGCCTTCCCATCGACCCAGTCTTTTGAATTTCATCCCTGGGAAATACTGTACAATTCTTGCGGGATAGGAGGTAACTGGTGGAGGAACGTACTTTCCTTCTCCTTCTCTCCTTCTCTCTTTTTGAACTCCTGTATGAAAGTAATCGTAAACTAAGTTTACTTGAGTTGTACCAAACGCTATCGGTCTAATTGATTTCTTTGTGTTCAATATGATTTCCCTCAACTTCTTTATATCGTGTTCTCCGTTAGTGTGAGCAATGTAATCACCATCCATCCGTGCGATCCAGTCGTAGTTTGATTGTTCTAAGGCATATTGTCTGTTATGGTATAAATCTGGAAGCCCTGGAACATTGTAGAATTTTAGTTTCTCAATTTTTTCCTCAAGTTTACTTACTATCTTAACAGTACTATCTTTAGAACCATTATCCACAGCTATTATCTCGTCTGCAAAATCGAGAAAGGATTTTATAGAGAGTTCTATAGTTTTTTCCGTGTTTTGAGTCGCCAGCAACACCGAAATACCTCTCTCTCTTCTTTTGAACGGATTCATATTTTATTTTCCGGGTTATACATCAAGCAATCTCTGTCCTTCCCAATAAACTGTGAAAAATAGGATCTTCTTTCTTCCGTTGAGCAATATTTACATTTACAAGAGTAATCCGGCGTTATTCTTTTCTTTAGATCACTGTAGATATTTTCATTCTCTATAAGTAAACAACTATGTCTCTCAATGAAAAAGATATACTTATAATCAATTATCCCCTCAAAATAATCTTCCCTATGTGCATCGTGGAGTAATACTACTCCTGTAGGAGTGATCACTTGCTTGCAAAATTTTAACTCTTTCACCCTATCTCCACCATCTACAAAAACCAAGTCAAATTTAACATTCTCCTCCCTAACCTCATCTAAATCCCAGTCAGGATCTTTAAGCTTTAAACTTAACCTTGAGTCTTTGATTTCATCCTTATATTTTTTAAACCATTGAGAGTCTGTCTCAAAAGACAGAATGTTGGCTGAAGAGTATTTTAGAAATGCTTTAGTGGAAATTCCCGGACCAAACTCTAATATGTAATTGGGTTGAATTGTCTCAATTAGTTTAGGGATAAATTTCTCAAATGAGGAGAAAGTGGTAATCTTCTTAGATGATTTTGCCCCTTTCAATTTATCGAGTGTTTTTCGTATACTCATTTTCATAATCAAAAGCTTTTCTCTAATAAATCTATTTTTCTCTGATAGCGTATAATGATAACAATTATCCGAGTGGAGAAAGGGATAGCCGTCTCTTAACAGATAATTTCTTCGTATACGTCTTTAAGTTGATTTCTTGATTTTTCCCAGGTAAAATTACTTATAACACTCCTTCTAGCTTCCTCTCTCAAACCATCCATTCCCTCAATATTCTCCACAATATGCGTAATTTTATTCAAAAGGTCCTCGCTGTCCCCTTTTCTAAAGATAACGCCATTTTTATCACTCAATACTTCTGTTATACCTCCTACATCACTTCCCAAAACAACTTTTTCCATTGCCATCGCCTCTAACAATTTCATAGGTGTTAAAGTTTCTGCTGGTAATGTTGACGGTCTGGGTATAACAAATACATCGCCTAAACTATAGTATAATGGCATATCATTGTAATCCACCACTCCAAGATATTCTATTAAACTCTCTTCCTTACAAAAATTCTCCACGTATTCTTGTAAGGGACCTCGTCCTATAATTAATACTTTTATTTTACTTTTAATGTTATTTGGCAACTCTTTTATTGTGTTAAGAAGTAGAGGTATCCCATTTATATCATCTAAGAAACCACTATACATAAAAATAGTTTTATCATCCCAACCCTTTTCCTTTCGTAATTTATCTCCGCTTTCATGCCAGTTAACAGGATTAAACTTCTCTACGTCAACACCATTAGGTATTACTTTTATATTTTCATCCTCTATACCAAATTTATGTGATATCTTTTGCTTTATCGCATTTGTTTGAGTTATTACTATATCTGCTTCTTGGAATATCATACTCTCCCTGTGTTCATAAGACATCTTTTTGATTAGGAAAAGAGGGTTAAGTAAATTCCAGTTACTCTTAGCTGAAAGGGTGCCGGATATTAGCCCATGTGCTTCATAAATTAATGGAATGTTATTTTTTTTAGCATATTTCATTGAAGCTAAAGCAAATTCAATAGGGTTGTGCCCATGAACAATATCAATTTTTTTCTCCGTCACAAAGTTAACTAATCTGTCAGAATTTATTTCCGTTTCTCTAAAAGATTTGACAATTGGTATTGCCAACTTAGACTTAACCAAATTGAAGCGATGGACCTTTACGTTTCCAAACATCTCCACGTCTTTTAGAACACCCACATGCCTTTGGTATCCACCATAATACTTTGGAACATATAAGTAGTGGTTGTTTTGGTCATATTGTAACAAATTGTATAATCTTGTGGTTGTACCTCCCTGGATAGGTAGATAACTATGTGCGAAGTGTAGTATTCTCATTTATATCACTTTATTATCAAAGTATACCTATCTATCTTCTCTTTAATTTTTTAATACTACTTTTTTTAAGGCTTTTCTCAACTATATAAATGGTTGCGGTATTATTATTTTTGTGAAGATAATTTTAAATCTCATTTGAGTGTTAAAAACATATATATGTTGGTATTGGAAGTATCAGAGATAAAAGGAAACTGTCCTGTATATGAGAAGGGGGATAAAATCATAATAGAAGGGCCAGAGATAAATATGAACACTGATGCGATATGCATACATGCTTTATCCTCATTGCTGCATTATACTGTTGCGTTAAGGGAAGGAATTAACCCCAGAAAATTAGGTTTATCAAAGAATGAAAAATATACTTACATTCAGTGTGTAGATCCAGGGGAACCATACACTGGCGGGGGAACAGTCATATTTAAGTGCTACCTGGAAGGTGAATAACTAGTGAAAATCTCAATCATACTCGGAACGAGGCCAGAGATAATTAAGATGAGTTCTATAATCAGGGAATATGAAGTTCAAAATATTAACTATTTCACCTTGCATACTGGCCAACATTATTCCTATGAAATGGATAAAGTATTCTTTGAGGAGCTGGAATTACCCCAACCAAAATACAACCTAGATGTCGGCTCTGGAACGCATGCAGAGCAAAGCGGTAAGATTTTAGTAGGTGTTGAAAAAGTCCTACTGGAAGAAAGACCAGATGTAATACTTGTTGAGGGAGATACGAATACAGTATTTGCCGGAGCTTTAGCAGCCACAAAGCTCCACATCAAAGTTGGACATGTTGAAGCTGGCTTAAGAAGCTACGACAGAAGTATGCCCGAAGAGATCAATAGGATTTTAACCGACCACATCTCCGACTATTTGTTTGCTCCCACCAAGGGAGCAAGAACAATCCTTCTGAAAGAAGGTATAGAACAAGATAAAATATTCGTAACAGGAAACACAATAGTCGATGCTATATACCAGAACCTAGAGATTGCTGATAAAAAGAAGGACATTTTAGATAGGCTAACCATAAGTTCTAAAAAGTACTTGTTGCTAACTACCCATAGACAGGAAAATGTAGACGTAAAAGAGCGCATAGAGGGAATACTAAAGGGCTTAGAACTAGTGTTCAAGGAAACCAATATACAGATAGTTTTTCCTATACATCCAAGAACTCGCAAAAGAATAAAAGGATTTGGTTTAAAAATTCCAGAGGGAGTAAAGTTGATTGAACCTGTGGGCTTTCTTGAATTTTTACAGCTGGAAGCAAATGCTAGATTGGTCTTAACAGATTCTGGCGGTGTTCAGGAAGAAACCTGTATATTGAAGGTACCATGTGTTACTTTAAGAGATAATACAGAAAGGCCAGAGACCCTAGATGTGGGAAGTACTGTGTTGGTGGGAACGAATCAAAATAAGATTCTAGAAAGTGTTAAGTTAATGTTGGACAAGGAAGGGAGTTGGGAGAACCCCTTCGGTGATGGGAAAGCAGGAAAAAGGATTGTAGAAATATTAAGCAGGTAATAATATGAAAATTTGTGTGCTCGGCTTGGGATTTATCGGTTTACCCACAGCAGCCCTATTTGCAGGTTGTGGACATACAGTAATTGGTGTAGATACAAATGAGGATGTAGTGAACACCATTAACAAAGGTAAAATACCTTTCAATGAACCTGGACTACCAGAACTGTTAGATTCTATAGATTCTGAGAATCTTACAGCAAAAACAGAAACAGAAGAAGCAGATGTATTTATTATCGCTGTTCCAACCCCATTGGATAAACAGATGAAGATGGCTGATTTAAGTTATGTGAGGTCAGCATCGGAAATGATTTCATTCCACCTAAGAAAAAATAATTTAGTAATTCTTGAGTCAACCGTTCCTCCTGGAACTTGTGAGAAACTTTTGATTCCAACTCTAGAAAAATCAAAATTAGAAGTAAATGAGGGCTTTTACCTTGCACACTGTCCGGAAAGAGCGATACCCGGCAAAACCCTATATGAAATGGTTAATAACGACCGAATTATCGGAGGTATGAATAGGAAATCTACGGAAATGGCAAAGTTATTGTACTCGTGCTTTGTTAAAGGGAAATTCTATTTAACAAATGCCAGGACAGCTGAATTTGTTAAATTAATGGAGAATACGTTTAGGGATATTAATATTGCATTGGCAAATGAATTCGCTCAAATAGCAGAAGAAAGTGGCATTAACATTTGGGAAGCAATAAACCTTGCAAACAAACATCCAAGGGTAAATGTATTAAAACCGGGGCCCGGTGTTGGAGGACATTGTATAGCCATAGACCCATGGTTTTTAACTGAGAGTTCAACCAAGAGCAGGATTACATCACTAGCAAGAGAAATTAATGAATCAATGCCCAACCACGTTCTGAGAACTGTTAAGGACTTGGTAGAAGAGCCAGCCAATTCAGTAATTACTGTTTTGGGTGTTGCCTATAAGGCGGATGTTGATGATACGAGGGAAACGCCTGCGTTGAAATTTGTTAGATTAGCTCAAAATGAGGGATTCGAAGTGAAGGTACATGATCCTCATGTTAAAAATTTTGACTATGAGCTCTTGGTCTTAGAAGAGTCAGTCAAAGATAGTGATTGCATTGTTTTAATAACAGATCATTCTCAGTTTAAGGAAATTAATCCTAATGAAGTGTCAATGCTGGTAAGAAGTAAGAATATAGTAGATACTAGAAATATCTTAAACGCAGAAACATGGAAAAATGCTGGGTTTACGATTAAAACTCTTGGAAACGGTAATTTATAGTCTTATATCAATATCATGCTTTTTTATTATCTTCTATTATTTTTCTAATAACAGTGTTTATTTCTCTTGCAACTGATTCCCAACTGCGATTCTCTACCATAAATTTCCTTCCGTTTCTTCCCATTTCTGTTCGTAATTTTTTATTGTTTAATAAGGTTATTATTGCTTTAGCTACCTCTTGTGGTTTTTCTGGATCGACTAAAATACCAGCATTAGCATCCTCTAAAACTCTAAAATCATTTGTATTTGTTGCGACTACTGGTTTTCCACATGCTAGGTATTCCCATAACTTTAGAGGAGATCCCGAAATTTCCCTGTGTTTTAAGATGACACACACATCAAATATATTTATTATCGTTGGAACCTTTTCATAAGAGATTCTATCTAGGAAAATGAAATTTTGGTCAATTTTCAATTCTTTAACCATTTGGATTATTTCTCTTTTAAGCTCACCATCACCAACTAAAACAAATTTTACATCTTTTTTCTTTCTCAATATCAAGGGAACACTCTTCACCAAATCATTTATACCGTGCCAGTTCTTGAAGGAACCAATAAATCCTACATAACTGTATTTTCTCTCAAAGTTAAATTCTTTTATTACCTCATCTTTATTCATGGGCTTATATAGATCCACATTAGCACCATTTTGTATAACAGTTATTTTTTTAGAGGGTATACTGTATTTTTTTTCCAAATATTTTTTTATGTCTTCAGTAACAGCAATTATATGGTCAGCATGTATAATCATTTTCTCGTTAACAGATTTAAAAAAGAAACCAATCCGTTCTAAAAGTCCCTTTTTGTTTCCCTTTTTTAATTTCGATTCAAATAGGATTAAGCCGTTTACTTCAACGACTAATGGGATTCTAAGGAAGACTGCAAGTATAAGACTTAACAAGGTTTGGCCACTTCTAGCATAGATTAACTTCGGTTTTTTTTTCAAGAATATATAGATACCATAAAGTAGGCAGTATAAAATACCCATATATTTATTAATTATACGTATATTAGATAAGAAATTAATATTATTTTCCACGATGTTAACCTCAATGAAACTGGATAACTCTCTAAATAGCTCTTGGACGTGAACTGCTTCTCCACTCTGACGGCCCTTTAATTGGACAGGTATAAAAAAAATAATGTTCATATTATCAACATTATGGTTATCTTTTACTGACACAGTTGGATACTTGATATAAAATGTGTAAAAATCTTTCCTTAGATTTGATATTACGCATTAGGAGAGGGGAGCCTAATACAACTTTATATAAAAATAATTGAATTATAAAGAGTTTCGCTGAAGTCGAGAAATAAAAGTTTTGCTAAACTGATTTATTGCAATTTGACAATTACAATATTTTATTTTTAACCAACTTTTCTAAAGTTGAAATGATGTTAAAACCAATTTTCTCTACGTTGTTATTCTTTTCAACGGTAACCACTCCATTTTCTCCCAATTCTTTTCTGAATTTTTCAGAATTGATTAGTTTCAATATTTTTTGTTTAACGTCATTCCCATCTTCTAAGGAAACCACTAGACCATTGAAACCATTCTCAATCTGTTCAACCATACCACAGCAATTGTTTACAATAACTGGTAGTTTAGCAGCTTGCGCCTCCAGTACAGTAGTTGGGTATCCATCCAATAATGAGAAATGAACATAGATGTCGTAATCTTTATAAAATTTCCACAAATCCTTTTTAAAACCTAGAAGCTTGACATTGTCCTTATTTAATTTGTGTTTGTATTCTTCTAATAGTATCCCATCACCGACAATGTCAATGAAAATGTTGTATTTTTGGAGAAAAGAGCTATAATTAGTTATAAAATCATATATTGGTGATATCTTTTTTTCATATTTAAAATTGGTAGCCATGAGAATTTTTATTTTTTCTTGAGAGAGCGAATAGTCATTTTTCGTAGGAAAATTATTTATATATATAGGAGTTATAATAACTTCGGAATTATAATCATTAAGCAACTTCTTACCAAAAAAAGAATTAATTGAAGAGCGTAACCATTTAGATACTACGATATAGAAATCTACATTGGGATATGTGTAGAGGTCCATTAGATAGCGAATATAGTGATATATTATACCTAAGGGGTTTTTCTTTTTTTTCTCAATCATTATGCTATTTCTTTTCTCTACAAAAGGATTTCCTTTTATCCTCAGTAAAATTTTATTCCTAAGAAATAAAGAAACCAAGTGTGTAATAAATAGATAATAACCACCAGTGTCTACTAATATTATTTTATTTCCCGGAGTAGACTTCTTTATTATGAGAAAAGGGAAGGATAATAAATTACATATTTTTTTAATACCAGTTTTATCTATTTCAATCTCGTCAAAAAAATTCATGTTTGATTTGTACAATGGATATATTATTTCTTTATATGTTCTTTTGCCTTTAACTATAATTAACTTATCTTCCAATTTATTCGTCATAAAATTTCCTCGTAAGAAGATATTAACGTCTCTGAAGTTTTCTTTATATCGTACTCACCATGATTTTCTAATGCTTGATTATCATAAAATCTTCTATTCTCGTAAAACTCTTGAATTTTTTCGTCTAAGTTTTCAGGATCACCTCTCCTAAAGAACAAACAATTCTCCCCTATCTTGTTTTCAATGAATCCTTCTCCATCAGTTGCGAGGACTGGTGTTCCACAAGCAAGAGACTCTATCATGGTAGTTGGATTCGCTTCGTCGTAAGAAGGGTGAACATACAAATCACACTCCCTGTAATAGTTCGCTAAATCTTTCCTTGGGACATAATTTTTATGTACAATCTTATTGGCTAATCCATAACTTTCGATTTTATTCATATCCACTCTACCTTTTCCAATGATAACTGCCTTAAAATCAATCTTATCTTTTATTTTGCTTAAGGCTTTTAGAAATAAGTCATATCCTTTGTATTGTGAGTATTCACCAATATAAAGTAACTTAAGTTTAGGATCAACCCTCTTATTGCTACTCTGTGGTTTGAATACATTTTTGTTTACACCAGGTGGTAACTCTACTATTTTTTCTCTTGGTACTCCCATGTGTTCTAAAAGCCTATTGTGATACTTTCCAAGAGATAAAACAACTCTAAGCCTTTTTGAGAAAGGTGATTTGGAGGATAATAAAAACCTTCTAATAGAAAAGTCTGATATTGCCTTCATTCTTTCAAGGTTGCTCATCTTCTTCAGGTCCCATCTGCTACCATACCTTATTGGTTCATAACCCAATATAGTAGGACCGATTACCAAGTTTTTATTTCTTATCAGAAAAGAAGGTATCAGACAACCCGACACAGAACCCGTGGTCACAATATGAACAATATCGTAATTAGGAGACCTTTTATATACTTTTTTAAAAAATGAATTCTTGGAATTAACTTTCACCACTTTTTGGTTGCTCTCATCTCTGGTATAAAAGTAAAGGACATCATATTCAATATCATCTTTACTTTTTATCTCCTCAACGATATCGTGAAACCTTGCATATTTTCCTTCCAAATTACTCGAATAGAAAGGAGTGATGTAAAGTACCTTCATGGTATGTTTTCACTCTTAAAATTGCCTTTAACCTTACATACTTCAAACCAAGGAACCTCAAACAAAGATTTTATGTACATGCTTGGTACATGCGAATAGATCCCTAGTTCTCCAAAAGCTTCTCCGTGATCTGCTGTGACTACGGTCTTACCTTCTAAGTTTTTCGTCAGCTCCTTTAAGTATCCCAACACAAACCTTAAGTTCTCTTTGTAGGCTTTCTTAATATCCTCTAGCTTGTGATTATTTAAAACATAGCTCCAGTTGGGAGAATTAATCATAGAATACTCCCGCTCACTCAAATTTAGGTTGTTATCACCTATGAATGGATGATGTGGTTGTAAGTAATGGATTATAAACCTTTTATCTGGATACTTATCAACAAGTCTTAGAGTAGCCTTATTCACTGTCTCTGGATGGACAGTAAGTATATCATCATCCCAACCTTCATCCCAGAGATTCTCTAAATGGTAGAAGGGGTTAGAGTTTCCCACCCATTTCTTTAGTTGGGGATGAGATACTTGTGGATTTGCCGAAATATATACTATATCTGGGAAATCCCCTTTGAAGTTTTCCTTAACCCATTCAACAGTGTGAGTCCCAGCTGAATAAGCTTTTCTTAGTTCTCCATCTAAGAAGTTTAATTCCTTGAAAGTATCATATCTGCATGCATCTAAAACTATTAGGTAATCCCACTCTTCAGCAACAACATTCAATCTCTCACGTCTAAGCCTATTGGTGTAGAAGATGGGTCTAAGGAGGATAGTAGTTAAACTCTCTTGTTTCAACCTGTATCTTGTCTTGAGTTGTCTCAGTTCCTTTATCATAATTTTCACTTTAATTATTAGGTTACGAAATCAAGAATTTCCGCGAAAATATGGAATGATAATCCAGCTGTTTTCCTGTGAACAAAGTAATAAACCATAAGATCACTCATTCATTTTTACTTCATTGTACAATTTAATATATTCTTCAGCAACATTACTCCAATCCATACTTTCTGCAATCACTCTCGACCTCGACCCATGTTCTTTTATAAAGTCTGGATTCTCTATATACCTCATAATTGCTTTACTAATTTCTTTAAACTCTTTTGTTGGTACAACGACACCATTATCATCAATTAATTCCTTAGTCCCCCCAGTATCAGTAGTAATAATTGGCAAACCAGAAGCCATAGCCTCAAGAACAGTGTTGGACATCCCCTCATTCTTCGAAGGGAGCACAAAAACGTCGGAAGACAAATAATACTGGCTTATCTCCTCATGAGGAACATAACCTAAAAACTCTACGAAATCAGAAACTCCCAACTCATTAGCAAGTTCCTTCAACTCACCTTCCATATCGCCCTCCCCTATAATCCTTACCTTAACGTTTCTATCCTCCTTCACAATTTCAGGAATAGCTCTTATCAGGTCATCTATTCCTTTCCGCTTGATAAGCCTAGCTACCGTCAATATAACTAAACTCCCGTTGTTTTGGTAGTCCTTTTGAGGAAAGTCCTCAACATTAATTCCATTATATATTACATCAATATCAGCTTTCTTATCGGTTTTTAGCGCTAAATTCTTCAGGCCCTCACTGTTGGCTACCACTGCAGAAGCATTCCTCCAAATCCTCTTGATAACTGGTTTAAGGAAAACATATTGAAGAGAAAATCTCTCATTGAAACCTGGTACATCAGAACCTCTAAGGGACACAACATATGGACACTCCTTCCTAAATTTGTATGCAATAGCACCGCAAGGAATACCAAAAAAGGCGTAAATCAAATCATAACTCCTAGACTGTCTCAATTTTTTTGCTAATTTATATGCTTCCCAGGAATAAGTCAAAATCTCTTTTGTGGTCCAGTAATGTATCTTCTGCTTATTAACTGGTAACTTATAAATCTTAATATTATTGCCAATCTTTTCTTCCTCAAACTCATTAGTGGGCGAGGAAGTAATCAAGTCTACTTCAATATCATCTCTTAGTGAAAACTCCTTCAGTATATAATAAGTAGCATTGGCAGCGCCACCACCCAGTGGCGGGTACTCGTAGTTTAGCATCAATATGTTCATTCTAAGACCTCTCTAACTGATAATTTACAATTAACATTTTAAGGATCAGCTGTTTTTCTTTTCGGTTATTGCTTTAACTGCATCATCAAACTCCCCGACCAAATAGTAAGCTTCAAGTTCGAATTTTTTAGCATTTTCAGACATAACTTTGTCGTTTGTTATTAAAATAGAACTCGTTAAACTGGCAATTGCAATGAAATAAGAGTCTATAGCCCTACAATGTGTTTTTAATGCTATATTGAGAGCGGTCTCATGAGCAATTTCTTCCTCAACTATGTTCACCTTTTGTTCTACAATTTCAAGCATTTTCTTAACTTTGGATTCGCCATACTTTCTGCGAAGGATTCCGGCGAACTCAACATCGAAAAGGAAAGGAGCAAATAGTTTAATACCTTCCTCAGAGATTATATCCAGAACGGATATAGCAACTTGATGTTTTCTTTCGTCAAATTTTACCAAGTAATCCACAAAAACAGATGTGTCAATTACAATCATCTTCTTTCTTCTACAAGCATTTTTGAGAGGTCGACATCAGACTCAATAATGTATTTCTCCAAGAGCTTTGAAATATTTTTTGAAGACTTCTCTTCTATCCTTATCTTCAGTTTTTCTCCATCCTTTAAATTGAGCTTATCAATGGGTCTGAAAACTCCATTCTCATATATAACTTCAAATACTTTTGTCATAACAATAGTTCTACATAGACTTTCAAATAACTTTCGAAACCAAACGGGTACTTTCCTCTTTTAATATGGGGTAACAACAACTGAATTTAGAGAACCTATAGAAGGACTCGTTGAGTCTCCCTAATGGATACCCATGTCAATTTTTCCACTTTATGAAATCGCTTTCCATTCAATCGAGAAACTCTTTCACCGAATATATGCTCCTGTCATCTTGTCCATAGTAAATTCTGATCAAGATATCGGCCAGTAGACCTATTGTAACGAATTGAATACCAACAACTACCATGAATATGGACACAGTAAATAAAGGCCTGTTGGAGAGAGCTTCACCAGTAGTTAGTTTTAAAACAACTAAGTATAAGAATATGATTGCTCCCAATCCAGTACCCAGTAAACCAAGACCCCCAAAAATGTGGGTGGGCCTCAGAGAATACTTCTGCCAGAAAGTCACAACAATCAAATCAAGAAATCCTTTCACCAACCTCTTCCAGTCGTACTTTGTAATCCCATATTTTCTTTGTCGATGGTTTACTTTCTCTTCTCCAATATCAAAACCTTTCCAGTAAAGCAGGGCAGGAATATACCTGTGCAACTCACCAAAGAGTTCTAAATCCTCCAGCGTCTCTCTCTTGTATACTCTAAGAGTACAGCCGGAGTCATGAACGTTCTCTGACATGAACCATCCTCTGAACCAGTTGGCGAACTTGGAGAACAACCTCTTGGACAACCCGTCTTTCCTGTTATACCTCCACCCACACACCACATCGTAGCCACTTTTGAGCCTCTCAAATAATTTGGGTATGTCCTGGGGATCGTTTTGGAGATCGCTGTCCATAGAAACAACGTATTCTCCCTTCGCTGAGTCGAACCCAGCTCTTAGAGCTGCGCTCTGACCAAAGTTCTTCCTGAACCTGATGGCCTTCACTCTCTCATCATTGTTGTGCAGCTCTTTTAAGATATTGAATGTTTTATCTGTGGAGCCATCGTCCACAAATATTGCTTCATAATCTATACCTGAAAGCGCTTCCTTAAGCTCCTCATAAAGTGGTTTTACATTATCTTCTTCGTTGTAGCAGGGAATGACTACTGATAAAGTGACTTCATCCATTCAATCTGCCTCCTCAGACCCTCTTCTATACTTGTCTCGGGTTTCCAGCCAAGCTCTTCCTCAACCTTGTTGGTGTCAGCAAGTGTATCTCTAACATCTCCTTTCTGCTTCTCAGTATATCTAACATTAGCTTTCTTGTCCAATAATTTCTCTAAAAGGTTAATCAAATAATTCACACTTACTCTGCTTCCACCTCCCACGTTGAGGATTTCTCCAACTACATCAGATTTGGCCGCCAGCAAGTTAGACTCTACAATGTCCCCCACATAAGTGAAATCCCTGGTCTGCTCTCCGTCACCGAACACAGAAAGTTCTTCTCCATCCATAATTGATTTAATGAACTTATGAAATGCCATATCAGGCCTCTGCCTCTCGCCATATACAGTGAAATATCTCAGAGATACAGTTGGAACATTAAAATTCTTCCAGTATAAGTAACATAGGTTCTCTGCAGCAAGCTTAGAAACTCCGTAAGGAGATATGGGCTTCAGCCTCTTATCTTCCCTCATAGGTAGTTCGGTATCTCCATAGACAGAGGAAGAAGAAGCATAAACGAATTTCTTAATTTCCATTTCCTTGTAGAACTCCAATAATCTCTGGGTAGCCAGGATGTTGTTGTCCACATAGATCTGGAACTCTTTACCCCAGCTCTTCCTTACTCCTGCTTGGGCAGCTTGATGAAAGACGTAGTCTACCTTGGGGAATTCACTTAAAGTAGTAATATCTTCTTCAATGAACTCAAAATTGCTGTTATTAAGGCAGTTCTCTAAATTCTCTTCTTTTATTTCTCTTGAGTAGTAATCAGTGAAGCAGTCAATCCCGATTACTTCAAAATCTCCTTGAAGCAATTTTTCGGTAAGGTGACTTCCAATGAATCCTGCACAACCTGTAACCAATGCTTTCATTCAAATTTATTATGTTATACTCATTTAAATGCTTTCTGAGTTTTCTCATAATGATGGTTTGTCAAAATCTGGAAAATCTTTTTAATTATTTAAATGTTTAGATAAGTATGCGTATAACGTATAATCAGATTAAACACTTTTTTGCAAATCTGATGAACTATTTCAATATTTATTCAAACAAAATAATTGTTCTTTTGTTCTTTATCTATGTTTTACTTATTTCCATACCCATTATCTACAATTACACCCATTATTATATACCGGGATTGGATCCCGCCGTATATACGCAAGGAATGTGGCTAACTTCCCAGTTTCAAGACCCCATTGTAACTGTTAAATGGACAAAATTAATCAATTATTGGGCTAAGCTTAGCTCCAAACCAATTTACTTCACTATAATACCTTTTTATTGGTTAGGGGTTGGGAATCTAGCTCTTTATTTAGTTCCACCCATAGTCTATGGAGCAGGAAGCCTAATCATATTCAGGCTTGTAAAAGAAAAAATTGAGAGTAAATATGCATCGTTATTGGGTTTATCCTTAGTTTTAGCCTACCTTTTCCATCCTGGAATCTATGAACCTATTGTGAGATGGGGATTTAGAACAGAGTTCTTTGCACCATTACTCATACTCACATTCCTGTACCTCGCAGAGAAAAATCGTATTTTTTATTCTCTTATACCCCTAGTTTTACTGTTTTTTGTTAAGATTAACTTAGTTCTCATAGGTATCTTTTTAGGCCTATATGTTTTTGTTAATGGAAGATATCTGGCAGGACTAATTGCTTCTTCTCTATCTGCCTTGTATTTCTTTGTATTGAGGGGTGTTATCAGTGGTCTTGTACCCCAGCTTCTTCCCCCATCCCCAGACAAACAAGGGCCAGGTTTGGAAAAATACTTTATTGTGAATGCAGATGGAATTCTCGGAGTAATAAAATATGTGGTCTTTAATCCAATAGAGATACTAAACAAAATTATAACTAATGGCAGCTTGGATATTTTATACAAAATTCTAGTTCCATTGGGATTCATCCCTTTATTAGGGGGAAGTTCTTTAATAATTGGTGTATCTGAGTTTGCCCAGCTTCTCTTATCTAAACCCCATTGGTTTTACCGGTTTGATTTTACTCATTACGCATCAGTGCCTTTAATAGCTATCCTAATTTTTTCCTCTATTATTGCAGTCTTAAGCGTCTACAACATTACTAGAAGAAACTTCAGTGAAAGGTATGCGGATAGAGTATTATTGATTATCTCTATATTTTTATTGCTTACAACTTTTGGTGCTAATTGGCACTATCATGAATCTCCTTTACCATTTGTGGATAGGGCCATGAAAAATCCTTTTGACCAACCAGAGTACGTTAGAAACGTAGAAGAAGTTATGGACCAAATTCCTGGATCTGCTAGTGTAACAGCCAACAACAACTTGGTTTACCCCCTTGCTCACAGGAAAGAGGTTTACTTACTGGCGGGTTTAGATGATGTCTACAAGGATAAACCAGATTATGTACTGACCGATAGAGAAGGTGGTGACTGGCCTTTAAGCGACAGAGGATATAAGAAGATAATCCATTCTCTCTTAATTGGCGACAAATATGGCCTTCAAACCTATGAGGGCAGTGTCTTGCTATTTAAACATGGCCTTGAAAGGGGAACTCAAATGAGTAAATTTGAGGTTGAGGAGCTAAGAGGGCCCGAATGGTCAAGGATAGTTAATGATTCAGACTCTAGTGATAGCAAAGCCAGATATGTCCCAGAATTCGGTAACTCATATTATAAGACTGTGCCTATCACAAAAGAAATCCTCAACAAGCTTCCTGGAGGAAACTATACCGTTAACTTTAGATTGAAATTCAAAGAAGATATGAAGAAAGAAAATGAACTCAAACACTATCCAGCACCTAAATTAGTTGCACACTCAGGTGCAGAGAGCAGTATTGATAAGGATGAAAGTGTTAAAAAAGCGAAGAAATCATTTAGAGGAAAATACTCTTGGGTTTTGGCAGAATTGGGTTTCGATAAATGGAATGGAATCATTTTTAGTGATAACGTAGGCCAAGGAGAATTTAAGCAAGATACAGATTACCTAATCACATATTGGGCCAAAAACACTGCATCACAGCCTGTCACCATAGGAATAGCCGGAGAAAACGGGAAAGCCGTTAAAACCATACCACCGAATTCTGATTGGACTTGTTATTCGGAGACCTTTAACACTGGACAAATCTCGAAAATAAGGTTCCAAAACAGGAATAATAACTTAAATCTAGATGGGAGGCTATATGTGGATGAAGTAAAAATATTCAGAACCAGTTCACCTTACTATGGAGATGAATTAGCTTTGATTGGCTCTAAGAGTTTAGCTTCTATCTCAGTACTTGACTTAACAGAAGGAGTTGTAGTAAATCAAAAACTAATAACAAACCCTGATAAAGGCTACTCTAACTACACCATAAATTTCACCAGTTCCAACGAAGGAGTATTTGATTATAGAGTCTTTAGTTCAGGTAAAACTAGCGTTTGGATAGACAAAATAATAGTAAGAGATCAAAATTAATAGTTATTAATCCCAGCGATAGACGTCAAAACCGTATCTTCCCTCCACTCCTCCAATATAAACAAGAGTAGTATTATCAATGGTCTGAGTTTTTTCAGGCAGCTTATTCCTCAAGTTATCCGAAATAAACCAGCCGTTATTGTACTTTTTGGTATAATTTTGAATATCTTTAATATTGTAATCATTTCCCAACTCTATACATTTTTCTTCCGTAAAGTTATAGTAATAGAAAAAGATCGCATGGTTTCTTGTTAATAAAATACTGTTGCCAACAAACTTCTCTTCAGAAAAATCCTCTTTTTCTAAAAACGCAAGTAACTCAAATGTCTTATCATGCCTTAAACCAGTCTTCACATCTATTGCTCCATTTTCCTCGCTCAACAAGGTGTTGACAGATGTTATTGGGTTGAAAATAGAAAGAATGAACACGATTAGAACTAAAGAATAAACTAACCTTACTTTTTTTTGGTTAAACAGTTCTCTAGTCTTTAATAAAATGTAGATTGATGAAGCATAGACTATGATATAAAATGGTAGAGCGTAATAAGCATATCTAGGAAAGAAGGGTTTTACCAGAGGCACATACAGTGTAAGAGAGATGATAAGAGCCCAAAAGGCGAAAAAATATGATAGAAAGCTCCTCTGATAATAATAGAATACAAAGGGCAGCAGAAATAGGAGAATTAAGAAAAAGTCAGGATAACCGCTATCCAAGAACCATTGAGCTGCACCATGAGACCAGTTTAAGCTACCATCAAAGTATAGGTTAAAGTAGTTCCCATCATAACCCCAGTTTTTGGGTATAAAGGGGAGTCTATAGATTAGATTTGTGGTGAAAAGCATAGATAAAATAAATAAACATACTATGGTTAGCTGAGTCAATCTCTTTCTCTTTTCTTCATTTATGGGCAAAAATTTTTCTTTCACGACATAAGAGAAGTAGGTAAGGAAGATCACTAATGCAATAACCTGCAGTGGTTTATCATAAGTTCCACCGAAAATTTCGCGGTTTATACCGTGAAAGAAGGTAGATAAAAGAAGTAAGAATAGTATAGATACCTTCGCAAAACTATTTTTATCGAATTTTAGTTTGTATACGTTATCCAGGAAGTAAAGTATATACAGAACAGCAAGAGGCACCACAAAACAGATAAAACTATATTCCCTTATATACCTCGAGATGCCAATACTAAATGGTGCAAAGACCCACAGGAAAGAAGATATAATCCCTATTTTTTTATTTATCCTTTTACCCAGAAAATAAATGACTATAGTTGTTAAAGAGCCAATTATCACCGGTACAAGCCTAGCTACGAATAAAGAAGTCGTATCAAATAACTTGAAAAGGAAAGCAACCATATAACTAACTGTTAGCCCTCTATAGTAGTCAAATTGCTGCCCATAGAAAATTTCTTTTGCAACTATCAAATGACTATACTCGTCTCGCACTGGAGAGAGCTGTTCGATATTCCAAACCCTTAAAACAAAGGCGACAATAAAAAGTGTTACTAAAGTTAGAACATACCAGTTTCCCTCCTTGTACATCCATTTAGTAAAGTTTCTGAAAATAGGTATTCTGTTTAACAAATGATACTTCCAATGGAACTCTTCCGCTCTCTCTTTCTCGTCCTTCTTTTCTCTTAAAGGCTCATTTCTAGATTCTTCTTTTAGTGTCCTGTATATAGTCCCTGCATTGTGTATTACAACATTGTATGTTTCTAATAACTTGCGAAACACGAATCGGGAATAATAATTAAGTAGGGTGAAGAGAATCAAAAGGGAACCTCCAAAGAGGTAGTGCTCTATACTTGGAACCAAATAAAATACATAAGACGTTTTAGCTCCATTCTCAGAAGGGAAAGCTTGTAACTCCATCCTGTATTTACCCGGAGGAGCAAAGAAAGGCAGAGGTAAAGAACTTTTAAGGACTTCCAATTCCCCACTGGAGAAATCTCTAGCAGAGTGTTGATGAATGGTTCTTAATTTCCAATCGTAAAAGTAAGCTGTACCAGAAAAATCAATTCTGTCTAAGTCTTTCTGGGGGATAACGTTAATTTTTAACTCTATTTTCTCACCAGGGTTATAAGCCTGTTTTTCGGAAGTGACGTTTATACAAACTATATCGCAGCTCTGATAGCTGGGAACAGGAGAAGGGGATGGGGCGATAATTAATAAAGAAAAGTAAATTGCAGAAATAATCAAAAAAAGGATTATAAATGCCTTAAAAAAAATATAAAGGTACCATCGGTTCTTTTTACTTGAACTCATAAAGAATCACTCCTTTAAACTTATTTAAAGAATTTGAGGTTTTAAATGCTATACTGAGTGTTTTACTACTGAATCCTTTAATCTGGATATAAAGTAAATTTTCAACTTCAACTTTTGAAGAAGGTTCTTATGAGATTGTCACGGTTATGGCAATTGGTTTGGTTGAAGAGTTTTTTTTAATTAAGAATTAAATAGGAGTTATTCATATATCAAAAATTACAAGACAAAACAGGAGGTGAACTCATTAAGAATCGATCTAACATGAAATGGGTAAATAAAGGCTATGATAAGTTATCTTCATTAAAGACGGGTGAAAAATTAGTATTAATTGCTTTTATTTTGGCTTTTTTGATTAGATTTTTATTAGGACCGTTAAAAACAGGTTCTTATATAGATGAATACCACCACCTGCTCTCAGGAATAAATATTCTTTCTGAGGGAGTGCCAGCACAAGTGTATATAAACCAGGAGTTTTATTCGAGAGGTATTTATATTTCTTATTTGGTAGCCTCTTTCTTTTTTTTATTCGGTAAGACACTTTTTGCAGCTCGTCTAGTCCCTCTCATTTTTGGCTTAATAACAATTTACCTAGTGTATTTAATCAGTAAAAGAGTTATGAACAATTACCTTTCTTCAATGTTATTAGTTCTAATGGGATTTGAGCCGGTAATGATATTTATCCATACTTATGTGAGGGAGTATGTTTTTGTCCAGTTTTTCTCCATTTTATCTTTATTATTGCTTCTTAGGATCAGGGAAACAATTTTTGATAATTTAAAATTGTTCCTCCGGAAAGAGAATATTTTACTTATTGGCGGTTTAATAGGTACCTTGTGGTTTTGCTGGAATTTCATAGGAGGGAATAAATATGCTGTTTATGTCGTCATCGGAATTTTTTGCTCTATCCTAATCTTTGAGCTTGTTTACAGAGCTAACAATATTAGTAGGTTCTTTAAGGTTTCTTTGAGTTGTATCCTACTTGCTGGATTTTTAATGTTTTTAGCAGTACCTAACGTTCAAAACCTCGTATTTGGAAGAATTTTTATCTACAGTTTTTCTCTGGAATACGGACTATTCAGCCAGTACATCGTAGAGTTTTACGGATTTCTCCTAATCTTCTTCTTAGCCGGCATTGCTCTTTGTTATTCGCAAAGAAACCCCACCGGACTATACACCTCTATTATTTTTCTAATGATTTTCTTTCTTTTTGAATATGGACATCTAAATACACCTAAAGGAGAATTAGCTGTAAGATTTATTGCTTTTAGCTTCCCATTCTTCTTTATTATTTCGGCTAAGGGTCTTGAAGCCCCATTTGTCAAAATAAAAAACTACTTGTCTGTAAAAGAAACTAAAATAGGGTCTCCTACTACCATTTCCTTTGTAATCTTATTGATTATAACCTTTTTCCTTGTTTATTCTACATATCCTTCTGATTTTGACTTCTTTGAAGAACCAAGCCTACCTCGGCCCGACGGAGTTGTGGAAGTGCCTTACAAAGATTGGGGAAGAGCTGCTAGCTATCTTAAAGAATATAAAAGGAAAGGAGATATTTTAATAGCTGTTCCATCTCAAGCTGCTGCTTTTTATAATTTGGGCGTTGATTATACTATAATTAAAAGCTGGCATTTAAAAAATAGAACCACCGGATATGAGGACGAAGAGCTTGTTTACCTAAGGACAAACACCCCTGTCATAGAGTCCACCGACTCTCTCACAAATATTTTTGAAGGAGACGGAAGAGTATGGGTTCTTTATTCTGGATATAACCTAAAGAGATTGGGATCAACTGAAATTAATAATCTGATAAAAAAAGAGACCCTAATGATTGAAGAGTCCACTGAATGGAGGGCCATAACCCTTCTTCTTCATCTTTGCGAGGGTTTTGAGAAACATAATTTAGTGAAAGACTCTGGAGCTGAAAAAGGATTCGTAAAGACGGATAAAACCGTAAGTAGAACCACAAAAGAATCTTTTAGAGGTAATCATTCTTGGGTTCTGGCTGGAAAAGGCACCCAAAAATGGCATGGTATTTATTTAATGGGTAAGGAGTATGAACAAAAAGAGTTAGAAAAAGATTCGAGTTATATAATTACCTACTGGGCTAAAAATACTGCAACACAACCAATCACTATAGGAATAGCGGGGGAGAAAGGGAAAGCAGTGCGCAAGATACCGCCTAAATCGAATTGGACTTATTACAAAGATAGTTTTAATAGTGGAAGCATTTCAAACATAAGATTTCAATACAGAGGCAACCAAGAGTTGGATGGAGAGCTCTACGTTGATGAAATTAGGATAATGACAATCAAAAAAGCTCAGAATAATCTTTCAGATTAATATTGATAATGAACACGACTAAAACTTAGAGTACTTTCTGTGCTCTCTACTGGACAGTACATTTAGAGTTAATCAACTTTTTATCGATATGTTTTTACTTGTTTTAATCTTTTCCGAAAAGAATAAAGTTAAATCATATTTTTCTTTTATGATATCAAAATGTCTAATGCTGAAGATCAAAGCTTAAAAAGAATAGCAAAAGGAACAAGTATTGCGTTTATTGGATTATTAATTGGCTTGTTTTCCGCTTTTTTTAGCAGATTGATGGTTGCTAGATACGGAACAGAGGCTGAGTACGGTATTTTTTCCCTCGCTTTAGTGATATTAAACATTTGTGCTGTTATTGGTACTTTGGGTTTGCAAGAAGGTGCTTCACGAACCATAGCATACGCAAGGGGTAAAAAAGATAGCGAGAAAGTAAAAATTGTCGTGTCCGTAGCAACTCAAATCGGGTTTTTATCAAGTATGATGCTATGCATTATAGTTTTTTTTACTTCTGATTTTATTGCGACGAAGGTATTTAACGTTGTTGAGCTTAGCTATCCTCTTAAATTATTTGCACTTGGAATACCTTTTTTTACATTATTAAACATTCTTGTATCAATATTTAGAGGGTTTGACAATATAAAGCCAAAGTTTTTCTTCCAAGATATCTTAAAAAATACAATTCCTCCTTTGCTGCTTATTCCTATTATTCTGCTCAGTTTAGACTTTACAACGATTTTTTATGCTTATCTTGCTTCTTTGATCTTGTCCTGTAGTTTATTAGTAATTTATGCTATCAAGCATTTACCTATTACAATAACTGCTAAAATTAGCGGTATTGATACAAAGGAACTTCTGATATTTTCTTTGCCCTTACTTGGCGTAGCTATTCTTCAAATGTTAATCAATTGGACTGACACACTAATGCTTGGATGGTTTAAATCGCCTTCTGATGTCGGTTTGTACAATACTGCCTTTCCTTTAGCACGATTTATTTCCTCACCTCTAAGAGCACTGTTGCTAATATACACACCTGTTATATCCGGTTTATTCGCTCAAGAACTGATGAAAGAGATTAGGATTAACTTTACTGTTTTCACAAAATGGATTTGTTCAGCTACACTCCCACTTTTCTTACTCCTATTTTTATATCCTGAGTTGACTTTAAATTTTCTCTTTGGTGCTAAATACGTTAACGCTGCCGTCGCCCTACGTATTCTATCACTAGGATTCATTATTAGCAATTTCTTAGGCCCAAATGGCGCTACTTTACTAGCCATGGGAGAACCTAGATTTCTGATGTGGGCCACTCTAACTACTGTTATTCTCAATATCGGACTAAACATTTGTTTAATTCCATCTTATGGATTTACTGGTGCAGCCATCGCCTCAGTAACTTCTATTACTTCCATAAATTTTATACGTACTAGGAAGCTCTACTCATTAAGTAAGGTACAGCCACTGAGTAAAAATTTGATAAAACTTACTTTCACATACGTGGCAATAATTTGTCTTATTTACTTTGCTATAAAAGAGATTCTAACTTTGGCAGTGTGGATGCTTCCACTTTTTTTGGTTGTTCATTATATTATTTTTGGATTAACATTTTTGTTTACAAAGAGTTTTGATCAAGCAGACATTTCTATGTTGCTAGCTATTGAGAAAAAAACAGGGATAGATGTCTCTCAGATTAAAAAATTATTAAAGCGATTTTTATAATACAGAATCTTTTTATTAATCCACAAAAAATTATTCCGGCTAATTGTTGCAAGTAATCACGAGAAGGGTTATATAAAACCTAAAATGATTTTTTATAAATGATTATATCCCACAAACATAAATTTATATTCGTTAGAACTAGAAAGACTGCAACAACGAGTATTGAGGCTTACCTGTCCAGATATTGTAGTAGTAAGGACGTCATCACTCCAAGAGAGTCGATTGAAGGTCAAAATTATAGAGGATTTTTTAATCCAGTTCCGGGAATAATAAAACATATAAGTGATCAAAAAAAACCTATCAAGATACACCCTATGTCTGGCTACTACGGCAGGTACAGGATTAGTAGAGGGATATTAATCCAATGTATTTTAAGGAACAAATTTTCTATGCATATGCCTGCATTCTTTATTAAGCAAAGAATACCTGATAACATTTGGAAAAAATATTATAAGTTCACTGTTGAAAGGAATCCTTGGGACAAGACAATATCTTGGTATTACCAGCTAAAAAATAATAATAAAAAAGATATCGAATACTCTTTTGATAAGTTCATGCAGGAAGACGTCCATTGTCTCAACTATCCCTTGTATACTGACGTCAAACAAGAAAAAATAATCGTTGACAAAGTTATATATTATGAAGATCTAAAAGAAGGATTGTCAGAGGTTTTCAGTTATTTAGGGATACCCTTTGAAGGTAAATTAGGTCTTCATGAAAAGTCTCAATTCCGGAAAGATAAAAGACCTTATCAGGAGTATTTCTCAGGAGACAATGAGATTTACATACATGACATTGAACAAATCTTTAGAAAGGAGATTGAAATGCATGGATATACTTTTGATTCAATAAAAAATTAGTTAGTATACATACTATATTACTAAAATATTGATTAATCTCTTGGTTTAAGATAAGGCTAACATTCTCACCCTTATCTCTTAGATGCTTCGCCAGTTCATAAACCACCGCTTCGGCTCCGCCCCAGCCATCTGAAATCAACAATAAACAAATATTCATTTATTGGACCTCAAAATCTTTTTTTAAGAGTTCTAAATACTTATCTTCTATGTAACGAGCTTGTTCATTATACGATCTATTATGAATAACCCAATTTCTCCCTTTTAACCCCATTTTTAATCTTCGCTTGGGATTATCTAACGACTCGATAATAGCTTGTGCGATTTCTTCTGACTTAAATGAGGTCAGAACTCCTCCACAACTTTTCTCTAATACCTCTTTATGCTCCGGTATTTCCTCATTTGCTATGACTGGTTTTTTACTTGCCATGTATTCTATCATTTTTATTGGAGAGCTGAATTTGTAAAAATATAGTGGCGGAACCAATGATAAACAAATGTCCGCAGCTGCAATAAATTTGGGTACTTGTGATTTGGGTACTTGTCCAGTGAAAAAAACATCCTTCTCTATCCCTAAGCTACTACTGAGGTTTTTAAGCTCTTCTTTGCCATCCCCCTCACCAACCATTAACAATTTCACGTCTTTCTTTTTTTTCCTGACATAGGAGAAAGCATAGATCAGCGAAGATAAGTCCCTTTGTTTATCCAGTGAACCTTGATACAATATTACTTGATATCCCTTTAATTGATATTTTTTAATTATTTCGTTCCCATCATTCGAGTAAAACTCTGGGTTAGTGCCCACATGTACCGGCATTATCTTTGAACTATTAATACCTTTATTTTTTACAAAATCATCCTTAAGATACTTACTTATAGGCATAATTAGGTCTGCTTGTCGCAGAATTTGAATAGTAAGGAACTTATTAAGACTAATAAACAAAAAGTAAAGAAATAGAGGTTGTTTATTTCTTGATTTGTGTGTTTCCCATTGTTGCTCAAGAGGGTTAGGTAATTCAAAAACAAAAGGTAGTTTAAACTTATTCCTAAGGATTAATGCGATAATCCCGTCAAATAAATCTGTTCTCACAAAAATCAAATTTATATTTTCCTTCCTTATAATATTTATCATTCTTTTAATTTTTTTGGCGCTAAAAATAAACTTGCTAAGAATTTGAAAAAATATAAATCTGTTCGAAAAGGCATACGGAATTGTATACACTACCATACCATCAAAAAAAAATGTATCTCTTATTTTCTCGTTTGAAGAAGTCAACCAAACGACCTTGTGGCCAAACGTTTTTATGTGGCTGAACATCTCTATCCTTGGATAAACCAACATTTTCTTGCTGAACTTAAGAGGGAGTAGCATGCAAATGTTTATACTTGAGTTCTTTTTTTTGGATTTCATTATTTCTCGAAGAGTTTTTTGGACGTAATTAATGAATTCATTGATTTATAATTCATTTTACTCATTCACTCACAAACACCCAGTTATTCGAATAAATCTTATTCAAAGAAGAATATTGTTCAATTTGAGACAAATATTCGTTATTGATAGACGAAGAAGCGTAAAATCTATCGTATTTATCCATTTGGTGTTTATTAACAATGAATGCAATTTCACAGTTTCTTTGATCATACTCAATAAAGCCTTTGATATCGCTTGGAAACTCTACATACTCGAATTCCGATTTTTTACTAAAATTAATTCCCGGATATATAAATGGAGAAGATCCTGCAAGGCAACTTGGTTTTAAGTTATTATAAACATATCCCTCTGCGGAAAGCATAAGCGCTGATGTATACATCTCAGGTTTATTTCCTGTATCATCCACATAATAAACTGTTATAAGGATTGTACCTAATAACAAGAAAGTTAAAGTAAAAACTTTTACATACTTTTTTATCTTACTAGTCTCCCAAGAATTTGGTTTTCCCACCTCCCTAGCAAACAAAAACCCAAATAGTACCAGCTCCAAGAAAACATAATTGATTAACCTCAGAACCCAGGCGCTACCATAATAACCTTTAGCAACACCTGAATAGACTATAAAAAGAACCAACACGCTAAACACGTAGGAGAAAGCCAAAAAGCAAAGTAAAAACGATAATCTATTATCTTTGCCTTTAGATGTAATATAAGTGAAAAAGAAAAGAGCTGAGAGAGGGATAAATACTATCCAGTGAATATTGTAAGCAAAGAATAACTTATAATCGCTTATTGCTGACACCTTTAGAAAAGCAACAAATAGGATAGCTATCAATAATGGAGCTAAAAAAGTTTGGTAACGTTGGAGGAAATTATTGATAAATCTCAGCATAGGACTAAGTATTCTAGTAATAACCGGAACTATCTTGCTAATCAAAACTAATCCAAAGATTGGTATTAAGAGTACACTTATTTTTATAAGTTGGTTAGATCTATTAAAACCCAGAATATACCCGATGTCACTATAAATCCTGCCTCCACCCAAGATAGCTACAGCCCAAAAAACAGTGAAGAGTAGTAGAGCTACCACCTTCTCATTTAATAACCTAGAGAATTTAACCCTCTTGTTTCCAAAAAATAATCCGTAGATGAGGAAAGGTGCTACAAGAAACAAACTTGCCAAATAATGAATTAAAATCGTGCAAATTCCAAATACGAGTGCAATTAAAATATATTTAAGTTCATCTTTCTTGATAAATTTAATATACGAATACTTAAAAGCCAATATAAGCGAAACACCCAGTATTTCCGGCCTAACAGCTTGAGCAAAAAACCTTAATGATTTGATGGAAACAAATGAAAAGAATAAAACTAAAATCACCAGCCAAAAGGAGTAATTTTTATTATCGATATTCCTCAAAATTAAATAAGCAAACAAAAAAATCACAGTATACTGCAACAAGGGTACCACATACTTGGCAAGATGAAAGGTAGATACATTAGTGACAATCCCTATAATAGCTAAAAAAGAGTTGAATAAAGGCAATATGGAATGACCTACAGAAAATGGGCTATCAGAAGCAGGTAGTTGATTATTAGCAATTATATAGTCAGCACTTAAAACATGGAAATTAGCATCATAACTGAACAAACTGGGATAAAGCGAGAACTTCAATAGTATAAGGGCTGCAATCAGATAGACTAGCGCCAGAGCAAAAGATTGACTGTTTATTTTACGATATTTACTGAATAACATAGTAGTCACTGCACATCCTCAAACATCATCTCAAATCTTCGTCTATACTCTTCATCAGCAAAAACATTTGGCAATTTATTGCTCCTCCATTTCCCCTCAACGATATACTCCACAAAATCCCTCCAGTCATTAAATGTGTTGGACACTACCCACGGCATCTCCCCCACATTGCTGGCCACAACAGGCACTCCAAAGCTTAACGCCTCCAATACAACATTAGGTAAGCCCTCAGCCCTTGAAGGATGCACCAATAAATCAGCAGCTTCATAATACTTGTTCATCTCCTTGGAATCCACAATACCAACGTACCTAACATTTTCCAGTTTTTCAAGCCTTTCTCTATACTCTCCATCACCCACCACACAAAAAACTATGTCCTCCCTTTGTTTCCCTACCTCCTTCGCTATTTTCTCTAACCTGTCAGCCCCCTTTAATCTGGTCACCCTACCAACAAACAAAACGATCTTACAACCAACAGGAAACCCCAAAGTGCTTTTAGAACCTCCTTCACTGATTAATTCCTTTTCAATAAAGGGTGGTATTATCGAGATCTTTTCTCCAACCAATCCTCGCCTAATCAACCTCTTTTTCTCCAGGGGGCCCATCACAACCAATCTACTTACTAATTTTAAGCTAAATTCTCCCATCAAGTTTCTAAAGAAGTAAATGAAGACCCTTCTAAAACCATTAAAGAGTTTGTATTCTCCAAAGGTATTACCGGGAAGACGAGCAGCAACAGGTACATCAAATAACCTACCCAACCCCGTGATCAGGGGAACTACTATCATGGGGCCAGAAAAATTAATCAAAAAGTTAGGTCTACATCTCTTCAAATAACTACAAACATTCAAGAATAAATAAAAGTACATCAAACTTGAGCTATTCTCTAACTGGTCAAAGTTAGCTTCCTCTATTTCACTGACTCCCAGTGGACTTATTACATCTATATTATACTCAGGAAAGAATCTCCACAATAATTTTAGCTGTTTTTTAAAGTTAGGGGATAGGGGCAGCTCGATCACAACCCCGATCCTAGTTCCTTTTTCAGACTTACACATCTCAATCAAAAAATTATTTTTTCATTCCAGCTTCTTCAAACATTTGCTTGACTCTGGCGTCAAATCCACTCTTGGAGTAACTCTGCAATATCCCCTCATCTTCTACCTCTTCCACTCTTTTCTCCAGTAAATCGGTAATCTCTTTTAAATCATTTACAAGGTAAAGGTTCTTTGAATTAATTTCAGGTATGCCTCCTACATTACTGGCAATAACCGGTTTACCCAGAGACAAAGCCTCGATAACCACGTTGGGAAACTGATCCATTAATGAGGGTAAGACCAGCACATCACAGGAATTCATTATGGAAAGAGTCTCTAGATGACCCTTAGGACCGAGAAATCTAACGCTCTCACTCAAACCCAGTTCTTCAACCAACACCTCTAGTTCATCTCTTTGAGGCCCATCACCTACCAGAAAGAACTTGTAATTTCTTTTTAATTGTGTTAAACTTTTAATAAAATTTCCAATGTTCTTGACAGGGACCAAACGCCCTACAAATAGGATAAAAAAATCCTTTCCAACTCCTAACTCACTTCTAACTACATCAACATCATTATTTTTGGCATTGGAAATCTTATCCATATCAATGAATGTAGGGATTACCACTACTCTAGCCCCGGTAAAATCCTCTATTCTCTTCTTTGTAAACTCTGAAGGAGACCAAACGTAATCTCTATCAGTCAGAAACCTAAGGAAAGTGGATTGCAAAAATCGGTTAACATGAAACTTATAGGAACTCATAAACTCAGCATACTCCTCAGTTATGAAGGAGCCCAAGTGAGCTATTATAGGAGCCTTATTCATCGATGCAGCAGCTTTGGCTACGAGCAACCACCTGTAACTCAGCACATACATTACATCAATTTCTTTCTCCCTCAAAAGCCTATAAAGAACAAAAAATAGTTTAATAGAACCCACAAAAGTGTTTTTAGCCCACACAGGATCACGATAAACTTCTATACCATCTACTACCTCATGCTCCATATCATTACTGCTTAAAGGGTTAGTGAAGACATAAACTTTATGTTCTCCAGCCAAAACCCTTGCTGCTTCCCAGGTAACTTTCTGACCGCTGCTAAGAATGTGCTCCCCAATAAACAATATATTCACTTTACCACTCTAGTACACGTTAAATCCTTTCTTTACCCCTCAAGTCAGTTAAAGTCCTCTTGATCTGACTTTTCTCATCTAACTTCCCTACTTCTGGCACAAAACCATCTTCAAAAATCTTCTTCAATACCCTACCATCCAAATCACTAGGAACAGGCACACCCATAACAGACAAAATAGTAGGAGCCAAATCATAAATACTTCCCTGCATCTTCTTACCATTCCTTATGCCCTTACCGTAAGCCAGAAAAACCCCATCCATAGTGTGGAAAGCGGAATAACCGTCCTCAAACCAATACCTCCACAAATCACCATCGGGGGAAACCGAAATATCGTAACCATAACCCTCTGTCTGAACAGTCAATATATCTGGTATGGAATAACCCTTATCATATATCTCCTCGGATTTCCTGGCTTCAGCAACAATACGCTCCCCAGTTTCCGGGTCCTTAATTTCCTTCATTTCCTCAATAAGTTTCTCTCTAAACCTTTCATACTCCTCTGGATCCTCTATATTGACGAAGAACAGGCTTTCCCCAATCATTACTGCCTTAGTCTTCTCCCAGTCCACCATATCCAGAATATCGATTATGTTAACCTCATCCTTGGAGGTCCGCAACAAGAACCACATCCTGGTCATCAAACTATGAGGAACCAATCTAACCAATGACCTCCCCAGCCCAGAATGTGCCAACTTGTAGGCTCTTTGAGTGTTCACCCCCAACCTATAAAGCAAAGAAGATAAGCTGAATCCCTGTTTTTCCTTCAGCTTAAGGTAGCCCTTATCATAAAGCCATTGATTGAACTTGAACCTGGCCTTCAGCCTGTCGAACCCGTGATCCGACATGATGAACACAATGGTGTCCTCATCCATAACTTGCAGGAACCCCCCAATCTCATGATCAATCAGTTCCCAGATCTCAGGCAACACATGCCCATAATCAGGGTCACCTTCTTCCATCGCACCCCAAAGATAGTGCTGGACATTATCAATGTAGAATATAGTCAGGTGAAGGAAATCAAGTTCCTCCTTCTCCCACAGATCCCTGGCCACATGGAAACGGGTTTTGATCATTTCTTTGATCTCAGAGATACCCTCATCTCTTTCCTTAAGCGCTTCATCCTTCCCCAAAAGCAGATTGAGCCTTAAAGCGTGGTCGGGATTAACCTTATAACCATAATTCCTAACCAGCTCCTCCTTCAACTCTTTTGGATAAGTATAGTCCAAGTGATCCAGAGCATTGAAGCCGGAGACCATGAACCCATTAACTTTCTTGGGGGGGTAGGTGGTGGGCATGTTGATGACCCCACATCTATATCCCTCTTCACCTAGGTAATCCCATATCTCTTTACCCTTGAAAGAAGTTGAATTAACCATTTTTATTTTCTTTTGCTCTTTGTCGAAGTTGTACCAGTAATAGGCTCCCAGCTTGCCAGGATTTTTACCTGTAGAGTAACATTTCCAGGAGGGTGCAGTCGAAACGGGTACAACACTCTTGAGCACTCCCCAGCTCCCGTTCTCCATCAACCTCTGGAAATTAGGTAGTCTACCTTCTTTAGCCCATGGCTCAATCAAATTCCAAGTGGCTCCATCCAAACCTATTACTACAACCCTCATTATTCCCTCAAGCTCTCATAGTATCCTTCAACCTTATCAGCAATCTTCTTCCAATCATACCCTTCAACAAACTCCTCCAAACCATTCAAAAGACCTTCGGGTGAACTCAATAACACCTTTATCTTATCCGCCAAATCCTGGTAATTCATAGGTTCAAAAAGCAATCCACCAACACCACCATTGGTCACCTCCCTCACAGGAGCAATATTGGAAGCCACATAAGGAATACCAGCAGCCATGGCCTCTACCACAACCATACCAAAGCCCTCCACCACACTGGGTAAAGCGAACACGTGAGAAGCTTTCAACAACCTCACCACATCATCATGGTCCTCCACAAAACCCAGGAACTCCACACTATCACTTAAACCCAACTCCTCGACCAGCTCCCTCAACCTCTCCTCCTCAGGTCCAGAACCAACTATCTTGAGCCTCACCTCAGGCACATCCCCCTTAACAACGCCAACAGCCCTGATCAAATCCTCCACTCTCTTATACTTCACCAGCCGGGAAACAGTGCAAACAGTGGGCTCCTCAAACTTCTCTGCCTCAATACTCCTGTACCTCTCCAGATCTACACCGTTGGGAACAGTAACAATTTTACTGGCAACACCAACTCTTTCTAAGTTATCTTTAGTATAATCGCTGTTGGCAAAAACCAGGTCCCAATCCTTTGATAGAGCATACCGCTCCAGCACCTCACCCAGAACACCGGCAACACCGATATTTTTCACCCAGCGGTTCAACCACACATCGTGATAGGTCATGACCTTAGGAACACCTAAGTGCTCCCCAATTTTCCATGCAGGAGGGTAGCTCAAGAAATTGGTTCCCTCCACCACATCAAAATCCTGCTTCTTTCCCTCCCTGATCGCCTCCCTCATGAACGAAGCTCTCTCCACAAAAGACCCCGACTGACTATACCTCCTGCTCCTCCCCACTCTAAGCACCCTCATCCCCAAAATGTCAGCATCCTGAGTTCCTTCCTCCCTCGAAGTGATCACCGTCACCTCATGGTTCCTGACTAAATGCTTTGCTATGTGGAAGGTGCGGGCTTCAGCCCCGCCCCTGATCTCCACTTTTTCGCTCTGAGGAAAGTACTCCGAAATAATTCCGATATGCATCCTTCACCATCATTAGATTATAAAACAAACTTGTT
>CAZQTT010000015.1:0-39383 GCA_964596255.1 uncultured archaeon | reverse complement strand
CTTCAGCTCATGTTGAACTATAGTCTCCTTGATAAAGTATTTCTGTCCCAAAGCCTCTTAATCTAAAGACTTTATATAATTCAAAGGGGTATCACAAAATGATGGCTCGTATCGAAGGAGCAACTCGTGAACTACCTCAAGCTAAGCATGAGGCTTACTCAACTTCGTTGAGGAGGTTGCTTAGTCAACCACGTTGACAAGATTGTCACGAAAAGTGACTAACTCACGAAAAGTGACTAACTCACGAAAAGTGACTAGCCATCTCACACAGTAAACTCTAAAGATTTCTGCTTACCGAGCTCTTAAATGGAAAAAATTATATTTGAGATGTATTAAGCAGATGTATGATACTTCTGGAGAAAGTAAGGTACGAGGGAGATATATGCTTTGTAATGCCTCCCCAAAAGGTGGTTGAAGACCTTGGCCTCAAGGGAGGGGAGCACATCAGGGTTATACTTCTAAAAAGTTATGATTACAAAATGAGAGTAGTGACTCAACCAGAAGCCGAGGTGTTCTTCGAATCCGACCATCATCACCCCCACCACTGGGAAATCCCCTGGGACGTAATAGGGAAATACGACATAAAAGACTTGGGCTTCGTTGAGTTTAAGGTAATCGATGTATTCGGAAAGCACGAAGAAGCAGAAGCAGAGGCACACGCTCATACTGCTTGATTCACCCCTTGAGAGGGTCCCGATTTCCATATCTTCCCATGAATCTATAGCAAGAGATGCGAAAAGAAGGGGTAAATCTCCCCGAAAGATTATTCTTGATGATTCCATTCACTATCCTGCTATCTCTACTCTAGAGGACAGCAAGAAAAAAGGGAGGCCGGACATAGCCCATTTTTGCTTGCTATCCGCTCTGGATTCTCCCATCTCCGCGGATATGGACGTATACGTCCACACACTTGAAGATAAAATTATATGGATTAATAGTGAGACCAGACTGCCCAGAAACTTCAACCGGTTCAAAGGACTGATGGAGAGCTTACTGGAGAAGCAGGTGGTCATGGGTGGAGAAAAAAAGCTCATGGAAGTGCTGGATATTAAACTTGATAAGTTGTTGTCCTCAATCCAAGGCAGCAAGATTGTGATGAGAGAAAAAGGCGAACATTACAAAGACTATCTCAGAGACAGAGTTGAGAGTGGAGAAAATATTACATTGTGTATCGGCAGCTTTCCCCATGGAGATTATAGGAAGAATACTTTAGATATTTTAGAAAAACATGGTTTTACAGAAATTTCATTGGGTAGGACAGCCCTCACCAGCAACTACATCTTGAACCGGGTTATATGTATTCTAGAAGGGCTATAGGTTTATGACATCCGAGTTTGATGTAATAAAGATAGCATCCCAAATATTCAAGAGCGACAAGAAGGATATTCTGATCGGGGCTGGAGAAGATGATTGTGCTGTAGTGAAGATAGGGGAGAAGAATGTCCTGCTGACTACCGATTGTGTTCATGAGAAGACTGATTTCCCTCCCGATATGCTCCCCGAAGAGATGGGGCATATGGCACTAACTGTAAACCTCAGCGATATTGCCGGAAGCGGTGGAAAGCCTCTGCACTTCCTGTTTAACATAACCCTTGATGATGCAACCCTACAGGACGAGAGGTTTGACAGAGTGTTTAAAGGGATCAAGGAGCTCGCAGACCGCTACGATGTTTCAGTAGTGGGAGGGGACATAGATTTCGGCGATGAGCTGTATATCTCAGGGTTTGCGATTGGAGAGGCTGAACGATTCATCCCCCAGAGTGGAGCAAAAGCTGGGGATAAGGTATGTCTTACGGGGCCGCTGGGTAAGTCCCAATTGACCTTAGAACAGCTCTTCTCAGGCACAGATAGGAATGAAACCGCTTTTCCTTCTTCGCTTTATACTCCTCAGCCCATAGTAGATGATGGTATGGAGTTATCCATGCACGCAAACGCCATGACAGATATAAGCGACAGCCTCGCCATATCCCTCAACCTGCTGGCACAAAAAAGCGGATTGAAGATGTTGATAAAGGAGGAATCCCTGCCCTTAGAACATCTGACACCCCATGTAGATAGAGATAAGGCTCTGGAATTATTTCTGTATTCGGGTGGTGATTTCCAGCTAATTTACACCTCCAACCAATGCACCCACGGATTCATTATCGGAGAAGTGGTTGAGGGCGAGGACGAAGGAGTGAGTTTAGAGTTGGAGGATGGTGGAAGTGAAGAAATAGAATTTAAAGGTTATACCCATTTCCAGTAAATATTTTAAGCTTTAATCCAACTCAAAGCCTATCAAGGACTTGGATTCAAGTACTCACTGAAGATGTTTTATATTGTATTATTAATTAATTATTAACAATACTTTTTTAACTTTCTCATGCCTATCTTTCTTATGAAATTCAAAGTGATACTTGAGGAAGCTGAGGAAGGTGGCTATGTTATCTACGTTCCTTCACTACCAGGCTGTGTTTCACAGGGCGAGAGTAAAAAAGAAGCAATAGAGAATATAACCGAGGCAATAGAACTCTATCTTGACATTGATGACGCTGAAATTGAAGCAGAAACCCAAGATAAGAAAGCTGAAGTTGTTGAGGTTAATATCTGATTTTTTAATTTGGTGGTTAGCTGCCTTTCAGGCTACCCGTAGTTTCTGGAGAGAAGACTATTAAGGCTTTGACAAGGGCTGGTCCTGCAAATTTCCTAATCCTGAAAATATTTCCGACCTCAAGAAGAAGAATAGCGACTCACTGGGTGTTTTTCTCTTTGTCAACTGCTTTAACATAAAGTTATTGTATCAACTTGTAAACATTGGCCAGTTTCTTTGGAACTATGTTTTATCCTAAAGTAATATATCCTTGAATAATAATAAATTAACCAAATTAAAATAAAAAAAATGGAATGATTGATGGTTAGTCGATGTTGATCTTTTTCTTCTCTTCCTTCTGTTTTCTCTTGAAAACTACTTCCAGGACGCCGTTGTTGTATTTTGCTTGAGCAGAATCAGGGACTACTTCAGCGCCGAGCTCAACAGTCTCGTGGTACTTTCTGTCTTCTGTTTCAGCACTTATCTCCACGCTGGTTTCAGATGCGTCAACGTGAATATCTTCTTTGTCGACTCCTGGCATCTCTGCTATAATATTGACTTCCTCTTCGCCTTCCATGACATCTATTAAAGGCTTTCGAGCGTGCACCCCTTCTGGTACTTCCGTTTGCTCTGTTTGCTCTGTTTGCCCTTCGTCATCTAAACCTAATCTGTTTCCAAATTCCTTGATCTGTGGTTTACCGTCAGGTCCAACTTTAATAGAGAAACCCCACACGTAAGGTCCTGCTCCCAGCTCTGGATTTTTAAAGGTCTGAGTAAACTCCTTAAGCATTCTCTCATACATTTCGTCAAAGCCTTCAAAACCTCCAAATCTACCGAAAAGGTCGTTAAATCTGTTTCTATTTAAATTCCCTTTTCTCCAGGGATTGCATCTATCATCGTTACAGTCCATATTTTTCACACCTCTCTTCTATTTTTAATACCAAGTTTTGGTTACCCACTTTTGGTTACTAACATTACGTTATAATTTGCTGTATTTAAAAATTGTGGTCGATTGGTCGATTGATAAGGTCGATAATTGATAACTAATAATTGGAACTAACTCACTTTCACATCACTCGACAGCTATTTGTTTATCAACAAGAAAAATGCATTCAACCGGAATCCGATCCGATATCCACCCAACTGATATCAAATTCGGACATCCGGCCACCACCTGTCTTTGTGGTGGAACAAGACAAGTTCCACCACTATTATTTACCGCATAATAGTATAACAGTTAAATAACAGTTAAATAACAGTTAAGGCTCAATTATAGTTCCAATATCCTTTATGTCTCCCTTGAGGGCCCTTTGAATGTTCTCCGGCTTTCCCAGGAACACCAGGGTCTTTATTTTGCTTCTGTCTATTATTTTGGCTGCAAGCAAGTCAAGTACTGTATTGCTTCCCGCATTGGCCTCTGCCTGTGCCACTATTTCCACCAGGTCTGTGGTAGATATTTTTTCAAATCTTGAAGCTTGTTCTTTTCGGGGGTCAGCGGTATAAACGCCATCGACCGAAGTAGCGTTGAGGAGGATGTCGGCATTTATATACTCTGCCAGTAAAGCTGCCACAGCATCAGTAGTATGTCCGGGGAAAGTACCTCCCATAACCACGACAGAGTGGTTCAGAGAAGACTCATATGCATCCTTAAAATCCCGAGTTATCTTTCTGGCAGCTCCTTTTATGCCTGAGGCAAGCACTGTGGCATTTATCCTTGTCACATCTACACCCACGTAATCGCAAGAAGTTTCATCAGCCCCCAGTTCTCTGATCAGTTTGATATATTCTCTGGCGACCTTTCCTCCTCCCACTACCACAAAAATCTGATGATCTGCAGCCAGTTCTTCTATTACTCTGGCGAATTCTTTAACTCTACTGGAGCTAAAATCGCTCATCAGAACAGAGCCACCTATAGAAATGACAACTATCATTTTTCAAACTCCTCCATTTTCCATTAATATTTTACTATCCCATTGCTACATATAGATTTTTAAGGTAAAAGGTTGAGTATGAAATAATGCATCCTCAACTGGAGAGATACATCCACAGCAAGAAATACAAAAAAGAATTCGATAATCTGGAGATCAACACCGACCTTGTCCCAGAATTGATCCAGCTAATGGAGGACGAGAATGATCAGGTGAGAATAAGAGCCATTTACGCTCTGGGGAGGATCACTGAGAAGGGGTTGGAGGATAAAGATGCAGTTATCAGTACTTTTTTAAAGGCTCTCTATGACCAGAACAAATGGGTCAGGGGGCATGCAGCTCATTTCCTGGGCAGGATGTACTATCCGGAAGCGAAGATCATCGACTTGATGGAAGACAGTTGCCCCTGGGTAAGGCACAGAGCCGCAGAAGCAGCTGGTCTTATCGGAAGCAAATACAGTAAGTTTGCAGAAAAAGCAGCTCCTCAGCTCTCAAAATTACTGGATGACAGGAGTTCTTACGTCCAATACGTAGCTCTGGAAGCTCTGAAAAGTATTTCCACCTACAACCAGAAATTGTGGAAATCCTTCCAGGAAGTACTATACGAATCGGGGAATTAGCCTCTGCATCATCATGCAATCAGTTATCACCAGAGCAGTCATGGCTTCCAGCACGGGAATCGCCCGGGGCACTATGCAGGGGTCGTGCCTGCCCTTTATCTCTATCTCTTCCTCTTCCATCTTCCTGTAATTGACCGTTTTCTGCGTCCTGGATATTGAAGGCGTAGGTTTTATGGCTGCCCTCAAAACGATATCTTCCCCGTTGGATACTCCTCCCAGTATTCCTCCAGCGTTATTGGTTTCAAACCTCATATCGCCCTTATCAACAGTTATGGGATCATTATCCTCACTCCCTCTCATGCGGGCCACTTCAAACCCTGCACCGATCTCCACACCCTTTACTGCCGGCACGCTCATGATAGCGTAGGCCAAGTAGGCATCCAGCTTATTGAATACGGGCTCACCCAATCCAGCTGGTGGGCTCCTCACCACTACTTCTGCAATACCGCCCACACTATCTCCTTCTTTTCGGGCTTCAATGATCTTTTGTTCCATTTGCCTTGCTGCAGTCTCATCAGGACATCTCAATTCATTTGATTCTGCTCTCTGGACACTTTCCTCAAATTCCCAGGGAATTTCGCATTTTATACCCGCTATCTCCCTGGAATACCCTCCCACAGACACTCCAAAGTTCTTAAGTATCTTTTTGGCTATAGATCCTGCCGCAACCCTGCCCACGGTCTCTCTGGCTGAAGCTCTACCTCCCCCTCTCCAATCCCTAACGCCATATTTTGCAAAATAAGTATAATCTGCATGTCCCGGTCTGAACAAGTCCTTGAATTTTTCATAAGGTTTAGAGTCGACATCCTTGTTCCATATCAAAAGAGAAATTGGGGTTCCCGTTGCCCTATTCTCAAAAATTCCCGAGAGTATCTCCACTTTGTCCTTTTCTTTTCGAGAAGATGCCAGTCGTCCTCCTGGCCTTCTCCTATCCAGTTCCTTTTGAATATCTTCCTCCCCTAAAGTTAAACCAGATGGACAGCCTTCTACCACACATCCTACTGCCCTTCCATGACTCTCCCCCCACGTAGTGGTCCGAAATATTTGTCCAAAAATACTGCCAGTCATTTCATCTCCTCCTCGGAACTTAGATCGACTCCAAGCGACTTTAAAACATCAAAGAACCCTGGATACGAAACGGAAACTGTTTCCGCATTTTGTACCTTTACGCCTTTATCTGCAATTAGGCCCAGAAGGGAGAATGCCAGAGCCATGCGGTGGTCCCCATAGGAGTCGACAGTTCCTCCCTCGATCCTGCCACCTACAATTTCCATGCCATCCTCTTTTTCCTTAGCATCAATCCCCAGAGCCCTCAAATTCTTGCAAATTCCTTCTATCCTGTCTATCTCTTTGAATCTCAGATGTCCAGCATTATATATCTTTGATTTACCTGTGGCAAATGCTGCCAGCACAGCTATTGCAGGCACAAGGTCTGGAGAGTTGCCTCCATCAAAATCTACTCCTTCAAGCCCAGACTGTTCTACATCCAGAACTCCCTTTTCTCTATTCCAAGTTATTCTACCGCCCATTTCTCTAACAGCATCCACGATAACCTTATCTCCTTGCATAGAGTTATAAACATTATTTATTTTCACTTTACCCCCCAGCAAACCAGCAGTTATCAGATAACTTGCAGAAGAGAAATCTGCGGGGACCTCAAAATTCCTCAGGCGATAATCCTGATCCTGAGGGATATGGTAGGTGTTTTTGTCCTCTTCACCTATTTCGATGCCGCTCTCCTTCAAAACGTGTAATGTTATGTTGATATATGGCTTTGATTTTGTAGAAGTTACCTTTAGTGTTGAGTTGCCCTGAGCCAGAGGGAGAGCATAAAGTAGAGACGATATATATTGAGAGCTCTCGGCATCCATCTCGAACTCTTTCCCTTTTATAACTCCCCTCACCCACAGGGGTACCTCGTAGTTTCCAGAACCTATTCCTATTATCTCCGCACCCAGATGATTTAACGCTCTGATCAGTTGCCCATTGGGTCTTTTCCTCAAGGAGTTGTCCCCATCCACCACCACATATTCACTCCCCCTAGAAAGCGCTAAAATCCCCAGAGCTATTCTGAGAGTGGTGCCGGAGTTCGCCAGGTATAGATAGCCCTCAGCCCTGTTGGGATCGGCTCCTCCCAGAACAACCCCCCTGTTTGTTCTATACATCCCGGCTCCCAGAAAGCGGCAGAAGCTCAATGTAGCCATAGTGTCTTCAGCAATGAGGGGGTTTTTAATTTTAGCCAGAGGTGAGAGAGCTCCAGCGATCAAAGCCCTATGTGTATAGCTTTTGGAGGGTGGAGGAGTAGCTTCACCGTGCAGCTCACTTTTTCTTACCAACACATCCATGATCTCACCCGTACCAGTACTCTTGCGGTTTGTCCGGTGGTTTTGGTTCTGGATGCTCTGGATGCTCGGGTTTGTAACGCTCACAGATGTATATCACGTTGCCGCATTGAGTGCATTCAGCTTTTCTATCCTTTATTCTGAATGTATCGTTATTACATTGAGGACAACTCAAATACAACCTCATCACCCCCCTTCAAATTCATTTACTTATAATCATTCTTTAAGTCAGTTAGTAATTTGACTATACCGTCAAAAGTATATTCTTCAGGCATTTTCGCATCCAGCCCATATTCTTTAAGCATATTGGCAGTGGGTGGCCCAATGGCAATTACCCAAATCCGGTTTAAAGATTGCAATAACTCCTGCAGTATATTCATCTCTTTCGCCAGCCCCATAAAGCTTTTGACCATCATACTGGAGGAAAAAATTACAGCATCTATCTCTTCATCCCTGACCGTCTTCAAGAACTCTCTCTGCTTCTCCCCCCATTCTTCCTCTATGGTGTAGAGCACTACTTCTTCAACCTGGGCAACATCATTTAGTTTTAACAGAACAGGGTCTCCTTTATTGCTCCTTAAAAGTATGATCCTGAGGTTTGTTAGCTCATCTTTGTACTGCTTATAGACTGTTTGAGAGTCAAACTTTTCAGGTATTTCAGCCTCGATCCCATACTGAGATAATACTGCAGCAGTTTTCTTGCCAATAGCGATCACCCTTTTATCTTTCAAGATGTAGGAATAGTCGGATATGATCCTGGCAGCCGTTTGACTGGTTACAACTGCCACGTCAAAATGATTCAAATTCTTCAATTCCTCGATTCCCTCTGTATTCACATTTATTCGAAGAAAGGGGATTGGAAGCACTTCCATACCGTCAGGAAATAAGTCCAGAGTTTGCTGAATGTATTCTTGTGGTCGGAGCACAGCAACTTTCATAATGTTCTTTTCCTACCTCAGCATATATATTTGCTTTCTACCTTCTACCAGAATTTTTTCATTTTGTTAGTTTGGTATTTAATGTGCAGTTTGAAGCGAATGTTATCTCGCCATACTTATCTAATTTTAGTTTTCTATTTCTCTCCTTTATCAATTTTACATTATGAATACCTTTCAACCTATTATTCAAACTCCTCATTATGTCCAATTGAGTAACTCTTAATAATTGGGCAACAAACTACAATAATACACTTCATAATAATAATCATGAGGCTGGATAAAAGATGAACTCCTCTCAAAAGATCGACCACCAAGAAGATCCAGATAAAGCTATAAGGAAGTATAATAGAGTTTTGTGGACCGAACCAGATAATATTGAAGCCAGATTTAATTTGGGTTTTCTATATTACAAGAAGGGGGAAACCGATAGAGCCATTGAAGAGTTCCGAAAGGTCCTGAAGTTAGATCCAGATGACAGTGAAGCACATTTAAACCTAGGACTTCTCTACTACTTAAAAGGGAACATTGAAGATGCAATCCAGGAATACGTCGAGGCTCTAAGCATAAATCCAGAAGATCCTGATGCACATATAAGCCTGGGGATAGCCTATATGGACCAGGAAAAATATGAAAAAGCCGAAAAAGAGCTTAAAAAAGCCTCGAAAATCGATAAGAATAATTCAGAAGCGTTTTTAAATTTGGGTCTCGTTTACTATAGGTCGGGAGAGCTGGAGAAAGCCATCAAAGAGTACCTAAAAAGTTTAAAAATAAACACCAAAAATACAGAAGCTCACCACAACTTGGCGATTACCTATTATAAACAGGGAAAAGTAGAGAAAGCTATAGAACATTATAAAGAGTTTTTAAAGCTGAACCCCAACCACAAACAGGTACGTTATGATTTGGGAATGCTATATTGTGAGCAAGAGCAATTTGGCAAAGCAATTGAGCATCTGGAGAAGTTTTTAAAGCTGAACCCCAATCATGTAAATAGTCACTACAGGCTGGGTTTGATCTATTACCAGCAAGAAGAGGTAAAAAAAGCTATTGAAGAGTTCAAGGAAGTTGTGAGGTTAAATCCTCACCACATCAAAGCCCACTATAGTCTGGGATTAGCCTTTAAAGATAACAATCAACTGGAATTGGCAGCCAAAGAATTTTTAGAAGTTTTAAGGAGAGATACCCATCATACTGGTGCTATATACAATCTTGGAACTATTTACCTTAAGCAGGGCGACAATAATAGTGCATTGGAGGAATTTGAGAAAATCAGGGAGAATCCAGAATACGACATGACTAGAGATATGGGTTTGGCTTATTTTGAAATGAAAAATTATTCCCAAGCTGTTCCCATGTTCACAGAGGTTTTAAAAACCAACCCTGAAGATCTTGAGGTCCGATACAGTCTTGCAATTGCCTACAAAGAGCAAGGAGAGCTCACTCTGGCCAAAAATAAATTTGAGCAACTCCTGGTTGAAGAGTGGAGACTCGAACAGATCTACTATCACCTTGGACTTATATATGACCAGTTAGGCGACACCGAGAGGGCAATTGAGGCCCTGGAGAACGTGTTATCATTCAATCCTGACAATTTTACGGCCCATCAACGCCTGGCTCTCCTCTACTACCAGCAAAACAAACAAGAAAGGGCTATTAAGGAGTTTCAGGAGGTATTGAGATACAATCCTGAAGATATAAATACTAGATACAGGTTGGGAGAAGCATATGTAAAAATTGGAGAGTTGGATTCAGCCATAAAAGAGTTCTTAGAGGTGTTAAGGAAAGATAAGAGACATCTGGATGCGAGATACTACCTGGGAGTTGCTTACAAAGAAAAAGGAGATTATGGGCTGGCTGCCCAGGAATTAGAAGAAGTAGTAAAGACGGCGGGAAATGAAGAAGTCTGTTTTAACCTTGGTCAAATATATTACCAGTTAGGTGAATTTGACAAGTCGATCGAGAGATTCAGAGAGGTGTTGAGTTTAAATTGCGAGCATATTAGTGCTCGGTACAATTTGGGGATTGCTTATAAGAATAAACAAGACATTGAAAGAGCTATAAAGGAGTTTCAGGAAGTCGTAGATATAGATGCCAAGCATTTGGATGCAAGATATAATCTGGGAATTGCTTATTACAACAAAGGGTTTTTGAAAAGGGCAAAAGAAGAGTTCAGAGAAGTTGTGAAATTGAACTCCGATCATACTGAAGGGCATTTTTACCTGGGAGACATCTATTATTATTTAGGGAATTTAAACAAATCTCTAAAAGAATTTAAAGAAGTTTTGAGATTGGACTCTACGCACGTGGAAGCTCGATTCAAATCTGGTAAAATTCATAAAGAGGAATTTGAATTAGAAAAAGCTATTGAGTACCTCAAAGAAGTTTGTAGGCAAGATAAGGATCATATAGAGGCCAGAATAATCTGGGGATTGCTTACAAAGAAAAAGGAGATTACGAGCTGGCTGCTCAAGAATTAGAAGAAGTAGTAAAGACGGCGGGAAATGAAAAAGTTTATTACAATCTTGGTCAAATATATTACCAGTTAGGGGAAGCTGAGAAAGCCATAAAGTCTCTGAAGAAAGTCCTAGATTATAAAGACAACCACATTGATTCGTATTATCTTTTAGGAATCATTTATAAACAGGAGAATGATTTCAATAAGGCTATTGAGGAGTTCGAACAAGTTATAAGATTAAACTCCCAACATCTTGAAGCTCATGCTGAGATGGGATATATTTATTATGAGAAGAGGGAGTTCAGTGAGGCTATTGAGGAGTTCGAACAAGTTTTAAGGCTTGATCCCTATGATAAAGATACACATTATACTCTGGCGTTAATCTATAAGCAAAAAGGAGAGTTTGATAAGGCTATCCAGGAATTCAATGAATACCTGAAGCTTGAACCCAATAGTTTCCAGGTTCATTATGAATTGGGCTTCCTCTACTATAATCCAGGTGGTGTAAAAAATATTGAGTTGAGCATCAGAGAATTTGAAGAAGCTTTAAGAATTAAATCCGATCCCAAAATCCACCGAATTCTGGGAAACATCTACTTTAATCAGGGTTTTCTGGATGCAGCCAAAAAAAGATATACTCATGCATTAAAGGCGTATTCAAAAGACAAGAATATCCATCTAAAATTGGGAGACATCTATTACAGACAAGGTGATTTTGATACTGCTATCAAAGAATACAAAGAGAGTTTGAGAATTGATCCTGACAGCATCGAAGCCAGAATGGGGCTGGGTTATGCGTATTATTTTAACGAAGATTTAGGTGAGGCTGTTGAAGAGCTTGAAAAAGCTTCATCGATTGATCCTGATATCGAAGAAGTCCAATATACCTTGGGAACTGCTTACAGCCAGAAAGGAGAATATGAGCTGGCTATTGAAAAACTTGGTCATTTCTTGAATAAAAATCCGGACCACAAAGAGGCCCATTACAAACTGGGAATTCTGTTCTGGGAAACCAGAGAATACTCTAAAGCAATCGAGCAATTTAAAGAAGTTCTCAGATTGGATAAAAATAATCTTGATGCCAAATATAACCTGGGAGTCGTCTATAAAGAGAACGGGGATTTAGAACTATCCAAAAAGGAACTTGAAGATGTTGCGAAACACTGGAGAGATGAGGGTGTGTACATTAATCTGGGAATGGTTTACTTGGAGTTAAGAGAAACCAGCAAGGCTATCAAATACTTAAAAGAGGGTTTAAAACTCGACTCCAACAATTCTGAGGCCATATATGCTCTGGGGAAAGTATATAAAAGCAAAGGAAAGGTAAACAAAGCTGTTGAAGAGTACAAAAAAGTATTAAGACAGAATCCCCTTGATCCTAAAGTCAGATTCGAACTGGCGGAAATGTATAAAGAATTGAGGGAGTTTGATCTGGCTATTAAAGAGTTTCTTGAAGTTTTGAGGAGAGATCCTGACCAGTATAAAGCAAAATTGAGATTGGGAGAGCTTTATAAAGAAAAAGGTGCTATTAAACTCGCTATTGAAGAATTTAACGATATTCTTAAGATCAATCCAAATGATATTGACGCCCACCTCAATTTGGGTATGATTTACTACCAGCAGTACAACGCGGAAAAAGCCGTAGAGAAGCTTCAGAAAGTGGTCAGACAGGATCCAAGCAATACCAAAGCTCATTATGCTCTGGGATATATGTATTTCTCCCAGGAAAATTACAGAGAAGCAATTGATGAGTTTACAGTAGTTTTGAGAAAGGGTCCAGGGGATTTAGAGTCACTATATTACCTGGGTGAATCCTACAACCGCATAGGGGAACTGGATAATGCAATAAAGATCTTTGAAGAGATTGTAAATAAAGATTCCAGACATCTGGACGCCAGATATAACCTGGGGCTGGCTTACAGACGAAAGGGAGAGAATGATAAAGCCACAGGAGAGTTTGAGGAGATCTTAAAGATATCCCCCCAACATACCGAAGCCAGATATAACCTGGGGCTGGCTTACAAACAAAAAGGAGAAATAGATAGAGCTGCTGAAGAATTTATGGATGTGGTGGAGAGCTATCCTGAGCATCTAAAAGCCCATTGTGAGCTGGGAAGCATTTACAATCAAAGAAGTGATCTCGAGTCCGCCTTTGGTGAGTTTTCATATGTATTGAGAATGGAACCACAACACACTAATGCTCGCTTAGGACTGGCAGATACATATTATAAACAGGGTGAAATCTATAAAGCAGTTGACGAGTATAAAGAAGTTCTCATAGTGGAACCAAACAATATCGAGGCACGTTACAGACTGGGAATATCCTATAAAGAGGCAGAAGAAACTGAAATGGCTATAAGAGAGTTTAAAGAAGTACTAAAGAGTGACCCAAGCTTTATATCTGCCCGTCTAAACCTGGGAATTGCCTACAAGGCTAAAGGCGATCATCATAATGCTGAAATTGAGTTCAAAGAAATAATAAAATTGGACCCCAATAACGACGAAGCACACTATCAGCTGGGCACTTTGTATCACGACAAAGGGAACGATGGAGCAGCTATGGAAGAGTACTTCAAAGTATTGAATATAAACCCCCAACACCCTTTCGCTCACTTGAACTTGGGTGTTGCCTATTACAAACAGGGCAAGATAGACTCTTCAATCACTGAGTTCGAGGAGGTGCTGAAACTGGACCCCCAAAACGCCGATGCCCACTACAACCTGGGAGTTGCATACAGAGACCGTGGAGACTTTCAAAAAGCTATAGAATATTACAAGAAGTTTATGGACGTAGCTCCACCCGATTACTCCAGATTCTTCAAAATGGTGGAAGATACCATCAGACAGCTGGAGAGCACCACCAAAGAAGGATTATTGAGGAAATAACTGTATAGTATATAGCAGTAAAATTAAAGAAAATTACATAAAAATCTCTCTTTTATATTTAGAAGGTATTAAAATTATTAAAATTACATTATTCGAATATTCTGTCCAGCAGCCATTGAGAGTCGAACTTCTTGAGGTCACCATAACCCTGACCTATACCGAATAGGAGTATAGGTCTATCAGTTACATAGCTGGTAGAGATCGCGGTGCCTCCTTTGGGGTCCGCGTCAAGTTTGGTAAGTATGCTCCCATCGATCCCTACTGACTCATTGAACATCCTGGCTCTTTCTACGGCGTCGTTCCCCGCGATACTCTCGTCCACAAAAATAGTCATGTCTGGATTTGTTACTCTTTTCACCTTCTCCAGCTGTTCTACGAGATTTCTTTTGGTGTGCATCCTTCCTGCAGTGTCTGCAAGGACAACATCGATTCCTTTACTTTCTGCGTGTTTAACTGCATCATAAATTACTGCTGCCGGGTCAGAGCCTGCCTTGTGCTTGATCATCTTAACACTTAGTCTGTTGGCATGCTCTTCGAGCTGTTCAATGGCTCCAGCCCTGAAAGTATCCCCTGCAGCTATAACCACGGAATTGTTGTTATCCATCAATCTTTTGGCGAATTTTGCAATGGTGGTGGTCTTGCCCGTTCCATTAACTCCTACAAAAATGATGTTTAGGGGTCTCTTTTCCTTCAATTGGGAGTTGATATAATCTTCAAAGTCGAATTTGTTCTTGTCCAGGATTTCTTTGATAATGTCCTTTAACTCTCCCAGGACAATGTCCGAGAGTTTTTCGTTAATCTTTTTAGTTCTACCCACCAATCTGCTTCTAAGCTTATCCGAGATTTCTTCTACTACCTCAAAAGCTACATCACTCTCGAGTAGAGGAACTTCAAGCTCATCTAAAATGATTTCGAGCTTCTTTTCGTCAATAACAACCTCTCTTTTTAGTAAAAGAGTAGAGAACTTCTTTTTAAACCCCACTTTTGATGCTTTATCTTCTACTTCTTCAGTTTTGGGTGAGGCTGGGGTCGTTTCTTTAGTTTTCTTGACTTCTGCAGCTTTACTGGCTTTCTCTGCTTTCCCTAATTGTTCAGCCTTAGCCTTAACTTCATTAACTTCATCAGCAACTTTTCTCTCCTCAGCTGCAGCTTCTTCTGCTATTTTACCCTCACCCTCTTCTTCACTTATGGATTCTTCAAGTCTCTGGTCTACTTTTTTTCCAAAGGACTTTAGCCTGTCCTTCAGCCCCTTGAACATCCTATTCCTCTCTGGTCAACTCGGTTAGTTCCTGCTGTATTTTTTCTGCCTCGTTTACGATCTGGTTATATGTATTTTCCAGGTTGGAGATGTTCTCTTTTAATTTTTCTCTTCTTTCTTTAAGAGATTCGATGGCATCCCCCACTTCCTTTTCCATAACCACTCCACCACCGACATCACACAGCATCTTTGTAGAGTCTTTGACATCAACATAGGCAAAAACTCCTCCACCCAGGTTCATCAGAGCCTCTAACTGTCCATCCAGAGATTCGAAATGCTCCAGACTTTCGATGGTGCTGTCAAGTTCATTTCGTGCATTTTCAACCTCGTTGATCCTGTTCTGAACGGTTTCGCTGTCATTTCTCAGCTGCTGAAGATAATAATATTTTTCCTGGACTTCTTGATTCCTATCCTCACTCTTCGCCATAATAATCAGCCTCAAATTCAATAGGGAGTTACCTCTTCTTCAACCTGCCCGATATTATTAATTTCTATAAGATTTCTCTTCACCTTATGGTTACTTCCTATCAAAGAGTACGTCTTCTCCACGGCCATTCTTTCATTTTGCGCTTCTACCTTTTTGGTAAATGATTTCCATTTCTTGGCCTTTCTGAACTTTCCCTTTACCTCAAAAATCATAATAAATCACCTCATAAAACCTAATGCATCCTCAACTACTCCCAACTCAAAACCAGTTGTGTCCTCCCCGGCTATGTAATCTTTACCATTGGCCACTAAACCTGTTCCCACCATATCTCCCCCATAGTTCACACTTCCCCGTTCAACCTCAACTTTAAGATTTCCTTCAATCTTTTTGATCTCTCTTTCGGTTGAGTTGGGGTTAATGAGACCTCCTTTCTGTGTAATACAGGCAGCCATTCCCACTGTTTTGGTGCTGCCTATCACTCCAGGTTTAATATTGATGTCCAGAGCTTTTTCTACTTTAGAGATTAGATCCTGGTCCACGTCTGGATGTATTATTCCTCCATTATCGTTCACACATAAAATATTACCGAAGCAGGTCATGTTGGTCTCCAGCACAGTCAAATCAAGAAATTTATTCAGCTTCTTTTTCTCTCTGTCCAACACCCTGTGGCTAACCACCGCTCCATTTGAATTTACTGCCATTAAAGCCCCTACAAGCTCCGAACCGGCCACAGTAGAGACTATTACTTCCGTATCGAGTTTTTCACTCAAAAGCTCTTTGGCCCTTTTATTGTTAATGCCCAGGATTGAAACATTATCAGTAGCTCTGATATAAAGTCCAATCAATGGTATTCCATTTATTCGCAGCAAATTGGGCATATCTAAGCAAGTTCTGCTTCAACTACACCATCATCAAACTTAACGGCACGAACCTTTAATCTAGCAGGTGGTTTTTGGACTCCTCTACTCCAAATTTTCTCATTTAAACTTTCATTTATCCTTACATCTTCTGGATCAGCTTTAAGATGCTTTGAGAGATAATTTCTCACATATTTAGCCGCTTTCTTGGTCCTAAGCCACCTGGGATATTTTTTCATTTTTTGTCTCAATCTGAGTGAGTAGACCCTTTCAGTAACTATGGTTGCCATTCCAATCACCTATAATCAAACTTTAAGTTTAGTCATTCTCCAGTTTCTTCTCTTGGGGCTTGCGAATACTTTCCTGTTGGTTTTCATGGTTATCCACACTGGAGCTCTCCTATTTTCTTTTGATCGTTTACCGAGTCTCTTTTTTACTCCCAACGTCTTTTTACTCATATCAATCTCTCCTTCTCCTGTTCACTTTCTTCTGATAGTAGTTTCTCTCTTTTTGGGTGTAACCTTTTTTAGTATCTGTACAAGCATATCATCCGTTATTTTCTGATTGAGTCTTCCTGATTGGGCCAACATTAAGAGCTGTTGTTCTACATTCTCCACCAGTTCTGGGTGAGCTATTCTTATTCTTCCCAATCTTTCCCTGGCTTCTGAGTCCAGTATAGAGCGAAGAATTTGCTTTTTCCTCTCTTCATATTCTTGTTGTTGTTCTTGTTGTTTTTGTATATCCTGCTCTTGCTGGCCCTGACCCTGCTCCTGCAATTGTTTTAGCCTTTTTTTCTTCAGCTCTTCAAGATCATCTTCCATAATAACCACCTCGGGTTAGTATTTGGCAAGAGCTGGGACTTCCTCTACAATGGTATCTCTTAGCTCTTTAGAATTCTTGTCCATAAAGGCTCTTCCCTGTGGTGTTACCATTCTTCCCTGCTGGGTTGTTTTGATATAATTAGCTTTTTCGAGCTGTTGAAGGATATCTCTAATTATAGAGCCGCTTCCTCTCGTAAACCTCGATTTCTTGGATCCTTTTCTCTTCCTTCCACCATATGCCGTTTTCAGTCTCTCGATACCTATGGGTCCCTCAGTGTAAACTTTCCTCATCAATGAAGCAGCCCTCAGATACCACCAGTCCTGTTGTTCAGGAGCCCTTTCCTTATGAATTCCCGTCTTAACAAAGTATGCGTATTCGGGTGGATGAACTTCCTCAATCTCTTTTAACTTTTCCGCTACATTTCTGATTAGAATATCAATTGGAACATCATATACAGTTGTCATTTACTAACACCTCTTCAGAGTGAGTACAAATCCTCTCATATCGATTAACTTGCCATTAACATTTGAGGCTATTTCATCAGCCAGCCTCTTTTTATCTTCATCTCGGAAGCTGCGGAGCATTCTAACTTTTACCATTCCGTGCTTCTCAAGGCGAGAGTTTATCTCACTTATTAAATTTTCTGTCAATCCATTCTTTCCAGCGTTTATGGTATTAACCTTCTCCATCTTCCGCACTCCATTATATTATGTTTTTGTTCAAGTTTAGATTTTAGATTTTTAATTTTCCGAGATATGATTAAAAATTTTTGGGTGAACAGGTAAACAGTGAACAGTGAAGGGGAGTGGTGGCCGTAAGCCCCCTTCTGTTTTAGCGGCATTAATCTGAGCACCTTAACGGCTTGCACCGGCAGGGTCGGCCGTTTCATCCCCACATGGTGACCTCATCCTTTCGGAATCCTTGCCTGTCCCATATAGGGTCTCGTTTCTGTGCCGGGTCCATCCCTCTCGGGGTACTCCCTTGTGGGAGCCTGCCACATACGGTGGGGGGACTTTCCTCCTCTCGGTCAGCCGCTCGCCACCTCTCCCCTTATAAAAGGATAAAATGAATGATATTTAATTTTTACTGGGTTTTTTACACCTGAACACATTAGCTTGGTCAACTCTGTTCTGTTAACTCAACGACCAAGCTCAGTTGTTTCAGCTGCTCAATCGAATTGAGGGTCTTTACCAATAACTTTTGCAAGATAGGTATCTCCAATCTCATTGGGAGAATATATCAGCAAATCTTTGATCTTCCCCATGAACTGCAGGCTTTCCTCGCCAAACATGTCAAAAAAGTCCCACACAAACTTCCTGTAATCATTTTTTAGCTTCAGGTTATAGTGTTTCATTATGTGGTAACTGCCGTAGCAGGTGGCAAGATGATAAAGAATATTAAGGATCAATCTGCCTTTGTATACAGTATCGAATTCGCCAAAATATTGTTTATTCCTTTTTGAAACAGCAATTGCGTTCTCACATCCAATTGAGCAGGGATAAAAGTTGGACGTAAAGTGAGAGTGGAAAGAGTTGGGGAGCTCAACATCCCTTACTTTCTGAGGAGTTAAAAAACAATTTAGAGCAAACTCTAAATCTCTGTTCTTGAGGCATTGAAAGGCAATATCAGTCTCATGGTTTCTTTCTTCTTCCCTGGATTTGATAAACTCGGATACACAACATTGAGGATATCCCAGAAGTTCTCCTTCCATCCTATTAATAGTAACTAATTTTTCCAACTGATCATGGCTTAACTCTTCCCTATTGACATTGGTATCCTTTTTATCCAACTCTTTGAACGCCTCCACTTCTATTTCCCGGATTGTAGAGAGTTTTTCACTCACCTTTCCTGATTCTCCCTCATTGCACAAATAGAAAAAGATGTTAGGAGAAAGTAGGGGTTTGGATATTCTGTTCAGGATGGTCGCACATGGAATGATTTCCAGACCATTCTCTCTGGATGCAGTATACAGAGAGTATCTCTCCATCTTTTGGTAAATCCATTCCTCAAGTTTATTGATGTTTTGGTAAGCACGCGACTCCAGTATTTTATGTAATTCTTCTGTAGCATAAGATCCTATATCCGTGAAAAACTGCTGAAGTAGAGCACAATCTGTAGTTTTAGCTTTAATTCTTCCTGTTTCAACAAAAAAGATGGGGCTTATATCTAAGGTAGTAGAGTTCTTCGCTACTCCCATCTACTTTACCTGATCCGGTGCCAGCTTGTTCAGAATAGTGTGATCGGTTATGATCCCAATTGGATTTCCTTTATCAGCAACCACCAGTATCCTGACGTCCTCATCCCTCATCAATCTCAATGCTTCTTTAATACGGGTGTCTTTCTCCACCTGGATAGCTCTGGGACTCAAGAAGTCTTTTACCGGACTATCCAATTTGTTCTCCGCCACAGCCTGGGACACGTGCCTGAGGTTGAACATTCCAATTATTTTACCATTCTCTTTGACCGGAACGTGGCGTATTTCTTTTTCCACCAGTATCTCTGCTGCTATGGGGACTTTTTCATTGGAGTCAACCGAAATTATGGGAGATGACATGTGCTCCTCAACTGTATCTTTGGGGAGAGCCAGTATCTTATCAATGGAAACCACAATGGAACTGGTAGTATCGTCTCTTCCAGCCACTCTTCCGTAGAGCATTAGTTCGTTAACGGGTGTTGGCCCCACTATAACCCTATCTCCAGATGTTAGCTTATTCAAACTACCCAGTACCTTTATTCTCGCCTGACACAGCTTGGGGTGGGTTAATAAAGGAAAAACGATCTCCTCGGCATTCAAAGTGGAGGATTCGTCATTTACAATAATAGGTACTCTGACAGACTCTTCAGGCTTGGTGACAGAAAGAAGCTCGTAAGCTTTGGAGGTCGGTCTATAACCACCTTTAGGGCCAGGCACACCTTCTACCATTCCAATTGCCCTTAATGCCTGCATCTGATTCCTTACCGTACCTGGATTTCTGTTTATGAGGTCGGCTATCTCTTCACCTTTGACCGACAGACTTCGCTTGTCCTTATAGATGGTTATTAGAGCATGCAATATATCTTTTTGAATCTGAGTTAATTCCATCATTATGCTCCCTCGGCTACCCTACGATAAAAGAAAAGAGTATAAATATCTTTCTTGCATAGTAAATATTTCACTCAATAATACCTTTAGGTATCCCGTCATAATTAAATGTAATAAAGGAATGGAGTTTTAACCAATAAATGAACCCAAGAGATAATATGGAAAAATTTGAGCCTAGAAAACTTCCTACTGTGCTGACAGCGGAGGAATTGATTGATAAAGCCTTCAGAAGAGCTTCTAAAATCAGTGAGCGGAGCAAAAAGAAAAGATACATTAATAAATTAAACACAATACTTAATGTTATTTCAAATCATCTACAAAAAATCCATTCATCCCATCCCAGCTATGGCAATCTACCCGAATTCTATAGAGAGCTTGTTGATGTTACTGTAGGGATTGGAAAGCTTAAGAAGGCTCTGGCATCACTGAAATGGGCTGATGAGTCGGTTCACAGGGTGATCAATAAAAGTGTTAAGGATATCAAGAAGGGTAAGGATATTGATTCAGTGTTGAAATCTTCCTATGGCAGGGTTTCTTCCATTATCAATCAGATCGATCCCCAGCTGAGATACCTAAACGAAGCCAGAAACTTGCTGAGAAAGATACCGACCTTCAACGAGTCACCCACTTTGGTAGTAGCGGGCTATCCCAATGTGGGGAAGTCGAGCCTGGTGGCGAAAATATCCACGGTCAAGCCAGAAGTCGCCACTTACCCCTTTACCACTAAAGAGATATTTGTGGGGATCAGAAGTCTCAACGGAGAGAAAATCCAGATAATCGACACTCCAGGTCTCTTGGATCGGCCCTTCGACAAGAGGAACAACATCGAGAAAAGAGCGATCCTATGTTTAAAATATCTTGCAGACTGCATATTGTTTATTATCGACCCTACGGAGACATGTGGATACCCCTGGGAAGCTCAGAAATCTCTTCTGAAGGAAGTTAGCACCAGTTTTGAGATCCCCATAATCCCCATCTACAGTAAGGCAGATATGCATGAGTACAGGGACATGCCTGCTTTTTCCATCTTTACGGATGAGGGGCTGGATGAAGTTGTCCATATCTTTATGAAGGAGCTAAAAAGAGAATAGCTATTAGGTACCCCGCTATAGCTCCTGTATTAAGAAATGGAAGTCCTGGATGGGCGCCAGCTTTCTTTTCCATTAAAACTAGTAGAGCCACCAGCCCTATGGTCCCCCCTATCAATGTAGTCAGGGCGGGAATCTTAATAAATCCGATATAGCTGGCTTTGGAGAACATCTGAGAAGAAACTACCAGAATATTGGGGATCACTACATCACCCACACCCATAAAGGATGCTTTTCCTCTGGCATCTTCCAGGTCTTCAAACTTGAAGTTAAGAGAATAAGGTATGACGAACAACATGGGTAACTTGAGTTTGGTCACGGACTCAGCCAGACTTACCATGTGCTTGGTCTGATAAACTGAAATGGCATCATAGATTGCCAATGCGGCCATCAGGATTATTACGGGTAACGGTTCAAGGCTGATGCCGAATATAGAAGTTATGCCTGCTGCCAGCAGCAGCGCGGCCACATCGATTATGAACCAGTTGCTCTTCTTGATCAAGAGGGTTACTATCAAAACGGAAGGGATTAGGGAGTATATTCCAATGAAGGGGACGAACACATAATATATTGCCATCAGGATCAAGAGATAGAGCATTATCTGGAGAAAACTTTCTTTATACCTCGCTATAATCAAAATAATAGCTGTAAACGCCAGAATTGCTCCAAAATACAGTAAAGAGTTCGACACGTCAGACGGGTCTTCAAATGCCTGAAATCCTGCTTCCTGATACTGGGGTGTGGCGGCGATGGCAACTAATGCCACTACCACATATATGGCCAAAAATACGTATCTTATGTTCAAATGAGACCCTCAATAATTTACGTAAACGTTTGCTCCCTTTGCAAGGGCCATCCTCAGTCCCCTACCGGCTTCAGTTTCTTTTCTCACCCTGATCTGGCCTTTTCCCCCTACTGAAGCGGTCAACAGGAACTCTCCATCAGCGTAAATATCCACTTTCTTTTTTTCCAATCCTTCGGCATGTATAATCAAGTGCTTGTTGGTTTCGGTCACTTCTACCTCCTTGCTTTCTTCCTGAGCTGGCAAAGGATAAATATCGATGCTCATTCCCAGAGTTTCTTCAATCCTATTTATAGTTCTCCCCTTTTTCCCCACTACTGATGGTATCTCTTCATCAGGAACTTTTATTACGGCCTTTCTTTCGTTCAGGACATCGATCTCGTATTTGGTGGCATAATTGGCAATTACGCTTTCAATCCTATTTTCTACGGGTCCCAGATCTTTTTTTTCCTGGGCTACGGGCATGACCACAACCTGTTCTCCAAACGTATAGACCTCGTACTCTACCCCTTTGGTATTGAAATCAGAAATTTCTATTACCGGGCGGGCCAGATCAGACTCGTACATGCCTGCAGGAACTTTAACTGTAAAATTGAGCTCGTAAACCTTTTCCAGTCTTCCAGCGTCGATGAATATTATGGTGTCCACTACCTGAGGTATCATCCCCAGCTCGACTCTCCCTATCATTCTCTGTACAGCATCAATTGCCCTGGTGGCGTGAGTGACCCCGATCATCCCCACTCCTGCCAACCGCATATCCGCATAGACCTGGAAATCCGATGTTCTTCTCAGCTCATCATAAATGGTATAATCCGGCCTCACCAGCAACAACAAGTCAGCTGTTAACCGCATATCGTTATCCAGTGGAGCGTACTGGGTTATATCGTCTCTGACCATGAGGTCTCTGGGGCTTTCCATTGTCTTTATCATGAACCCATTGTCCATGAGGAAATCGGCCACACTTGCGGCAAAAGTGGACTTTCCAGCCCCGGGAGGTCCAGAGATCATTACTCCTCTCTGCCTCTCTACGAACCTTCCTCTCAAGTCATCGCTAACTCCGTATTCTTCCAGTGTCAGCTTTGCCACTGGCCTTACTGCTGTGACCTCCATTCTATCCGAAAAAGGTCTTTCGGCAATGGCAATTCTCAAATCTCGAAGCTGTACTACTGTCGCTCCGTGCCTTTCTATCTCGATGGTGCTGTCCCCATCCTGCCTGGAAGCCTCGAGTATCTCATGAGCTATCTGCTGAAGCTCCTCAATGGTCATGGGCTCTTCCCTGATACGAACCTGTTTGAGGTTTCCCAAATCTCCTCTTTTAGCATATGGGGGAACACCTTCTCTCAAGTGAACACTGGTACTGTCTGAAGTGAAAAAGGATAATATCTTAGTTTCTTCTGGAGTGACCCTCTCCTGTTTAAAGAATAGGGATTCTATACCTCTGGAAACTGCCACGTGGTGCTGAACGTTATCACTGGTTATCAAGATGGCTTTTTCGCTCTCTGCCACCTTCCTTATTAGGTGGTCTATTTCTCCCCCTCTGGACATCCTTATCTGCTCCAGAGTGGGCCTGTCACCCAAATAAAGGAGCTCAAAATCCTTTTCTTTACTCAACTTCTTTATACTTTCCACTTCTTCCAGGCCCTGTATGCCGCTTATCTTCCCAAAGTTTGCCTGAGACTCAAGCTCTGCCATCGCAGATTCGGGAATGATAATTGTGCCTTCTATCTGGTCTTTCTCCAGCATTTGAGAGACTCTTCCATCGATCAGTACACTGGTGTCAACAACATATTTCTTCATCCATAATCCTCCAGTTTAGTGTAGAAACAGGAGTAGTTGCCGGTATGGCATGCATTACCGTTCTGCTTCACCATATACAGTATAGTGTCGGCATCACAGTCGGTTCTAACTTCTACTATTTCCTGGGTGTTCCCTGAGGTCCCGCCTTTCATCCACAACTCCCTTCTACTTCTGCTCCAGTAATGTGCCTTTCCTGTCTCGAATGTTCTCCTCAAAGCATCCTCATTAGCATAGGCCAGCATTAGAACTTCTCTAGTATCATAATCCTGAGCAATTACCGGTATAAGTCCTTTATCGTTATATTTCAATTCCATAATCATAGTCCAACAAGAAGTTTTATAAATTCTATGACAAAGTATTGTAAGGAGGTTATAATAATGAGGCAGTTTACCACTGGCATTAACTCTCTGGATGCTCAATTGGGAGGAGGTTTATCCAGCGGTAGCGTAGTCTTGCTTCTGGAGGAGCCAGGAGCAGGAGCAGACATATTTTCTCTTCACGTTGCCATCGAGGGTTTGAAAAACGATGAGAAGGTCCTTTATGTAACCACTGATGATACGGTGGAGGAACTTAAAGAAAGTATAAGTCTCTACTTTGATGTATCCTCCGACATACTCTCCAAAATAGATATCATAGATCTGGTTTCCACCAGAATGGGATTGCCCACAGAAGAAGACTCTGCAAAAGCCTACTTGAAGAGGACCAGGTACGATACTCTCAGCGGCCTGAAGACATCCATACAGGATGAAAGATACGACAGGGTCATCATAAACAATATCACCTACTTCTTCACTCACTACGACAGAGAAGAAGTGTTCAAGCTGGTAGAGGAGTTCTCAGGGACCTCCAAACAGGATGAATCTGTATTTTTCATGTTGATGACCAAAGGGATGTTCGATCACCAGACGGAAGTGGCTATGAAGCACTCCGGCGATGGGGTCATCGAATTCTCCATGAGAGAGATTGAAGACGAAATGCAGAGGAGATTAAAAGTCCTCAAGCTCAAAAGAGCTTTAGTTCCCAAAACTGTTTTGAGATACGATCTCACCAACAAAGGTTTCAGAATGGAATCCGTCATGAGAGTATTATGAATGAATATACCTCTTTATCTCAAATTTTTATTATTGAGGGTTCCGTCCACGTAGATAACGTAGAAGACTTTCTGGAGAAGATAAATTTCAATGAATGTGATGTAGCTCTTTTGAGGGGCAACTATATAGCTGACAGAGGACATGCCGAGCTCGCCGCCAAAAAAGCCATTGAGTCGTGGAGGCAGGGTAAAAACGTTGCAAGAACACTTCCCATAGAGATAATGCTTTATGCTTCAGCTAACAGGCAGATCAATCAGGCACTCGAGATGGGGGTAAAACAGAACTCGGAGAACAGAGTAGTAGCAGTGTTGGTGGGAGAGGAAGGTTGTGTAACCAAATTTAAAGAAGTTACTGGCTTCAAGGAAGAAAAAGTATTGGATTTAAATAAAGAGAAAATGGAAAGCCTAAAAAGATTTTTTGATATAAATAAGGAAGAGATAGAGGTTACAGGCATGGAGAAGATACCTGATATTATAAAAGAAAGAATAGTTTTATTTGATATGTTCAAGTAGAGATCTGTTACCTACTCAGGTTATATGGATTCAGGATTTGTGGACTTCAGAGGGTTCAGAGTTGTCACTACCATCCGAAGGTCAATTTCACCCATACTCCTACATAGTGCGAGACCAGGACCACTACTAAACCTATGGCCACGTGCTCTCCTATTACTTTCCAAGAGCTTATCTCCCTATCCTTTGCAACATAAAAGCTGAATATTGCCAGCAAGAACATTCCCCACGCTATACTGACAAAAACGGCGACTGAGAGCTCCAGTAATAGAACAGGGACTATAAATGTGATGGCGGTCACAAATTTAAACAAGAAAGTGGCGATCGTTGACTCCCACACTTCCTTAGCGCTGTGCGTATCCTTAGCCTCCTCCGTGATATGGATGCCCAGAGAATCTGAGAGTGCGTCTGCTATGGCAATAGCCAGTATACCCCCCACCACTGCGATCTCTGAATTTGTACCTGAACTCAAACCTACCAGCAGTCCCAGAGTAGTGATAACCCCCGAAGTCAATCCGAAACTCAGTCCCGTTCTTACTGTGTGTTTCATGAGAGGAATTATACTAAATTTAGATAAGTTTTTAGATTTATGGTGTTATATGATAGATATTTTTCGCTAAGGATAAAGATATTCAACTTTATATTCTATTCTTATTCACGTAGGACTCTTTTCTCTTTTCGAGGTTAATCTTGAGGAGAGTCCAGTAACTCCTCTACAAGTGTTTCCAATTTTTTCCTGTACTGCTCAGAAATTCGGGTAGAGAAAAATCTGGTGATGGGATTCTTTTTTTCACTTATTTTCTCTTCAATGGTCACCATTTCGTTCATTAGGTCTATGTAATCATAAGCGGAGCCAAAGACTTGGTCAATAATTGATATAGCCTGCTGCCTGTCTTCAACTTTTTTCAAATCCTTTTCCTCTGCTATTTTCCGCAATCTCAGCATTGCCATGGAGTTCCTGAGACTCAGCTCCACCATTCTTTCTCCCAGTTCCCCATACTTCTTCTCTGCATTCGCTTCCATGGAGGCCAAAATATTCCTATCGCTGCTGATTTTCTCGAATGCCTTTAACAGCTCTGAAGTGTTCTGGGGCGAATAACCCAAATGTGCTGAGACGGTCTTTTTGATCTTGCTCTTACCTCTCTTGCTTTTCTGGAGGAGGTCGTTTACTGTTTCTACTACAGGGTCCTTGGACTTCATTTAACTTTTAAAAAATAATTAAGGAAATATTGAAGGTGGAGCGTATCTGTGACCGCCGTCCACAATTTCAATGTCAACCTTGTTTTTAATATAGTTCATCAACTCATCTTTGTGCCTGCAAAATGCTGAAATGCACGTACCGGTATGAATAACGTCGGCTGTTTCTCCCAAACTTGCCAGAACACCTTTCAATGAAGCAAGTTGAAGTGGCGCTCTTTCTCCATGACATTCTCCGCATTCAATAATACCCACAATAGAAGCATCCTCATCCTTATATCTTTCGAACTCACCCTCTCTACGCATAAGTGCTACGAGACACCTGGCATCTGCCGGACAAATATTCTGCTGTCTAACCCGTTTACATGCCATAAGAGCAATTCTCTTTGCCATAAGGAATGTACAGAGAAAACGTTAATAAGACTTTCGAGTTTTAATTTCTGTTAAATTACCTCTTACACCAGATTATTGACGTAGGGGTGAGAATAACATCAGCCTTAGCATCATGCTCACTCATCAGGTGGCTTAAATCACCAAACACCTGAAAATCACTGGCCACCACCACATAGACACTCTCTGTTAACAAGTTGGCTTCTTTGAGCAGCTCGTATTCTTTATCGCCATAGCCGCTTCCCTTACCAATTCGATTTCCTCTCCTGTCAACGGCTACACATCCCTGAATAAACACATCCACTTTATCAAGGGTGGCTAACCTCTCCACATGGACTTCTCTCCCCTGCTTTAGCATTCCCTTAATTGTAACATCCTTCGCATCTTTTAAAACCAAAAAACCGGTCAATTTAGGTTTAACCGCCAGCAATCCTTTCCCGTCTTCCATGGCAATTTCTCTTGCTCTTTTTAGAGGTGAATCCGGAGCACAGAATAGCATATCTGCTTTCTTATATTCTTTTAGCTCTCTTATCCTGCCACATGCTTTATTGGCTCCCTTGAAGTTGGGGATCCTTCCCTCTACAGGCAGAGGAGAGGTCGCTTCTATATTCTTCCACACATAATCCCTGATCTCATTCTTGGAGTTGATCTCGGCCATATTTCAATGGAACGCATCAATTGTCTAAATTTATTGCGACTTATAGACTATAGATCGTGATTGGATAAGTTTAACCTTAACCTCATCCTAACAGTAAGATGGTCCTGAAGTTTGCTTTCATGTATAATATTCCCCACACCATGAAGTCTCAAATTTTCCCCTGCATTCACCAGGAATCTTTTTCATTCATGCTTTCCCCTTCAGATTGGGTTTCCCTTGATGGACTTGTAACTCAAACTGATCTATTATGTTAAGGTTAATATAAAGTAAAACGTCCCGATTTATGTCATGGTTATGGCAACTCCAGAAAAGGTTTAAATATTTCAATCACGATTATTATCATAATGCCCAAAAAGATGTCTTATTATGATATACTTAAAAAATACCTTACCACCGATGAGATTGATCTAATAAAATACTGGACACCCAAAGAAAATGAAGAAGTTATCCAAGATTACTGGATAAATAAACCATTTGCAGAAGTTAAAATCACTCTAAACAATGACAGCGGAGAGAAAAGATATTATTGTCTGGAGCCCGCACTAAATGAGGACGAGTACTACATCCTCAGCAATATTTTCGAGGATCTGGAGAATGTTTTAATTCTAAAAGATTTATCTTTAAGTCCCGAAACCAAAGCAGAAATACTTAGAAATGCTTACAAAGAGATAATAGACGAATACGGAATTCAACCCCAAGAAGAGCTAAATATCAAGTTCCTCTACTACATCTACAGAGATTTTCTGGGATACGGCACTCTGGACCCCATACTCAACGATCCCTATATCGAGGACATTCATTGTGACGGAACCGATATACCTCTCTACATTTATCATAAAGAATACGGCAACGTCAAGACTCATTTTTCCTTTGGAGAGCAGGAACTGGACCATATTATCCAGGCCCTGGTTCAAATGTGCGATAAACACATAAGCCACGGAAACCCCATCATCGACGCAACACTCCCCAATGGAAGTAGATTGCAGGCAACTTATGGCATTGACATCACCCCCAGGGGTTCCTCCTTTACCATAAGAAAATTCACTGAAGATCCTTTCACACCTATAGACCTCATGATGCTGGGGACATACACTCCGGAACAGCTTGCCTATTTCTGGCTTACCGTAGAGAACAAGATGAGTGCGATGGTAATAGGTGAGACTGCCAGCGGTAAAACCACCACCTTGAACGCTATTCTGATGTTCATACCTCCTGAGGCAAAGGTCATATCCATAGAGGATACCAGAGAGATCGCTCTTATGCACGAAAATTGGGTAGCTGGGGTTACCAGGCAGGCCACAAGTGGTGAAGAGAATGAAGTCGACATGTACGACCTGCTCAAAACTGCACTCAGGCAGAGACCCGATTATATCGTGGTTGGTGAGGTAAGAGGGAACGAGGCTCTTACTCTCTACCAGGCAATGTCCACAGGCCATGCTGCCTTTGCGACACTTCATGCAGGTGAAATCCAGCAAGCCATATACAGACTGGAGAACAGCCCGCTCAACGTGCCAAGAAGCATGATACAATTTCAAGACGTTGCAGCCGTACAGATCCAGTGGACCAGAAAGGGTGTAAAGAAAAGAAGGGTAAAGAGCATTTACGAGATCGTGGGAATCGATCCCAATGATAAGAACCTCCTACTGAACAAAATCTACTCCTGGAACAGCTATGAAGATGAATACACACTTGTAGATACCATTAAAAAGCTGGAAAAAATTGCCATGAGCCAAGGAGTGGACGTCGGCGATATTTCAGATGAGCTGGAAAAAAGAGCTGATTTTCTGAAAATGCTTCAGGAGAGGGGTGTGAGGTACTACAAAGAGGTAACCATGATGATCCACGCCTATTACAGGAATCAGGATAAGAAAAATGAGGAGATATTTGATGAGGGTAAAAAGTATAGAAAGTATTACCAAATTAAGGCAGAAGCGTGATAACCTAAAAAAGGCGTATCTGAAGTCACTTAACCTTTATGCGCCTCCTTTTCTTATCAAATACTATAAGAAAAAATATAATGAGGAGAAATATAAATATCACAATCTGGAAAGGAATCTGAAGTCGTGCCGGATGCCCGTAACTGTGGCCAAGTATATGGCCATAGCTGCTTTCTACCCTCTAATTCTGCTCCCGGGATTTCTGGTAATGGGTTTATTATTAGGGGATATTCTTGCTGAGCCCGTCAACAGTTTAAGTTTACTTTCCGGGTTCAGCACAGCCCTGCCAGTGTTTTTAGAGGGACAAAGACTTTTTTTAATAGAGGTTTTTATGGCTACTGCTTTCACCCTCCTTTTTACATATCTTACCCGATTCCTCATACTTCAATACCCCAAGATCTACGCATCTCAGAGAAAGCAGAATATAGAAGTTACCTTTCCTCATGCAGTTAATATGATGTTGGGAATGGCTAAAGGAGGGACTCCAGTCCTCAAAATTCTCAGGGTTATCTCCGCAGAGAAGAACGTTACCGGTGAAGTCGGAGAAGAGATGGGAGTTATTGTCACCAAAGTGGAGATATTTCATAAGGATCTGGTAAAATCCATAAGAGAAGTAGCCCAGACTACGCCTTCAGAGATTTTTTCAGATTTTCTGGACGATTTGGTAAGTATCCTGGAAGGCAGCGGGAAGATGGGCGATTTCCTGGAGTATAAATCCAAGCATTTGCTGGACGAGAAAGAAAAGTACCAGGGCTTGTTTCTCAACACCCTGGGAGTTATGGCTGAAGTCTACGTCTCTATTCTGGTTGTAGCCCCCCTATTTTTGATTATAATCTTTGTTGTAATGGGAATGCTGGGTGAAGTAAATCAGAAGCTGATGACTCTTATCATCTACCTCTACATGCCTGTGGGGGGAATGATGTTCATGTTGATGATCTCTTCCATGATGAGAGGTTTCGAAGTCGAATGGGTTGGAGAGAAGGTAAAAAAAATCCCCGTAACAGCCAGAGTAGTCAAAGAACAGGAGAAAGAGTTCACATATGAGAGCAATTTTCAACGGAGTGCTAAGAAGTTGTTGAGAAACATACGATCGATCGCCAGCGACCTCCATATTTTCATTTCCCGACCAGAATATGCATTTTACATAACTATACCACTTTCCGTCCTTTCTATTCCCTTCATAATTGCATGGAAGATAGAAACCATCTTGATATACCTTTTAGTGCTGAATGCCATCCCCTATACTATTCTGGCAGAAATTAGAAAAAGAAGGATCAGGAAAATTGAAGAGCACATGCCCGATTTCTTGAAGCAGCTTGCCAGCCTCAACGAAAGTGGATTAAACATAGTTGTGGCTGTCAGGATGTTGTCCTCTTCCAATTTGGGTGTACTCACCAAAGAAATAGTTAAAATAAGGAAAGATCTGGAATGGGGGATGCTGCTCCCCCAAGCCCTGAAAAGATTTGAGACCAGGACCGGGAGCGCCACAGTTACTCAAGTAACTTCAATACTACTCCGGGCAATGGAAGCTTCAGGCACAGTAAAAGATGCTCTATTCACCGCCGCCAGAGATGCGCAATTGTACATGAGGCTCAAACAAAATGTCAAGAATGAAATGTTCGTTTACGTCCTGGTCATATACATGACCTTTGGAGTGTTCCTGTTCACCATTCTGATCTTGAGCAAAAATTTCCTTCAGGTAATGCCTTCTTCTTCGTCTTTCCAGGAATTTTCCGGTGCTCAGTTCAACATGCCGGATATTGGAAGATTAACCACACTGTTCTACCACACCACCCTGATCAACGGAGCAATCGGTGGTTTCGTGGCGGGTTTAATGGGTGAAGGAGAAATGAAATCAGGTCTGAAACATGCTATAATAATGGTCTCCATTGCATTCATTGCCTTCCAGTTTTTTGGTTGAGCAAAGATAAATTGATATAGATTCCAGCAACCTCCAACTAGATGACTCCCGGGTTTGATCCTTCCCCAAAACATAAGCTCGAATCACATTTCAGGAAGAAAATCCTCCCCCAAGAGCCTCTTATTGAAGTTGTTTCAGGTCTTGGTCCTGAAGATAGAAGAATAGCTCTGGAGGTCGGTTCAGGTTCAGGCTATTTTACTGTTGTTCTGGCCAAATACTTCGAGAAAGTTTACGGGATTGAGATCAGCACAGGTATGGGTGAATATCTTGCAGAGAGTTTGCAGGATGAGGGCATAAAAAATGTGGGTTTAATCGTTGCTGAGAAACCTCAAATTGACTTTGAGGTAGATCTGGCTTTTTTTGGCAACATTCTTCATGAAGTTGAAGATCCAAAGTCTTATCTTGATTACAGGGCAAAAATAATTGTAGTTGTCGACTGGAAAGAGGGAGAGACTTCTTTTGGTCCCCCTTCAGAGGTAAGGATTTCTGAAGAGAGAATGGTGGAAATGCTTGAAGGAAAAGGATATAAAACTAAAAAGATAGGTGCCTATCAGTATCACTACTTTTTAGTGGGTAGAAGGAGTTGAGAAAGATGAGAACCATTGTCAGCGCTTGTCTGCTGGGAATAAATTGCCGTTACGATGGAGGTAATGCCTACAGCGAGGAGGTAATTAAGTATATTGAGGACAATAACCTGATACCTGTTCCGGTTTGTCCAGAGCAGCTGGCAGGTTTACCTACTCCCAGAGACCAATACGAAGTGCTGGGAGATGGTTTTGACGTTCTGAAGGGAGAAGAGGATACCGAAGGAGAGGTCCGCTCAATATATGGAGATATCTTAACTTCTCAGTTCTTAAGGGGAGCGGAAGAAACTCTTAAAATAGCAAAATTGCTGAACGCTGAGATTGCTTTGTTCAAGTCGCTCAGTCCTTCCTGTGGTTCTGGAAAAATCTATGATGGTACCTTTAGCGGTGAAGTCAAAGAAGGTTATGGTGTTACCGCAGCGATTTTGAAGAAGAACGGTATTGAGGTCAAAGAGTTCTGAAAAAATCCCATATTCAGAGATTATATCTCCATAATCCGTTTCAGCCGAAGAATTCACTTATCTTTATCTGTCTTCGGGTATCGCTTTCGAATAAGGACTGGATCTCCAGGTCTATTAACTTCAATCTCTGTCTGGTGTACTCTTTTACTTCATATTTTTCAACTAGTTCCTTAGATAAGTCCAGATATTTCTTTATGGAACCACCATGCACCGACAGAGTCAGTTTTCCGTTGCACTTGACGCACTTACCCTGAAGAGGTATTTTACGGTATTTTTGATCGCACTTCACACACCTGAACTCCTGCCGGGAGAACGCCCGGAGATTTCCAATTATGTCTGGCAAAAAGTGGGTGTTGATCACTCTTTCTGCCACATTGTGCTCATCTACAGCAATGAGTTTCTCTGCCAGCGACATCTGAGCTTCAACTTTATCGCTCATTTTGGTAAGTGACTTGTAGGCGCTCATCTTTACACCTGCAGCAATATCCTCTGTATCGTGAGTGAATTTGAGACCATAGTTCCTTTTTTCTGTAGAGAGCTTGTCATCCACCATCTCAACGAGGTCAGAGAGGTCTTTGGGGTTCTTGAGGTCCAGTGTAGCTTCGTAAAACTCAAGTGGATATCTCTCTACTATATCCATGTTGTGAACCTCGTGGTCCACTTCTCTGGGGTCGATGACCGCCGTAAGCACCAAAGGTGCATCCATCCTGCCACCACGCTTATCCGGTAAATAATCCATGGAAAAATTCAGTAGCCCGTCAAAAAGTAACATGACGCAATCTTCGTCCCCATCGCATTGATATACAAAGGTATTGGACATTAGAACATTGTGAGAATCGACAGTTAAATTGTAGACCGGGCTGTCATTCTCCATAATCTCTATGGAATCTACACTAACATTCCTACAATTGTTATTAATTCTGTACCTGCCCTGTCTTTCGTTCCACTCTTCGATCAACTTTCTTGCCTTCTCTTGCTTTTCACAGAGAAAACCTATCTCTTGACAGAAATTCTTTGCATCTTTCCCATAGATCCTTAGTTTATGAGAGGTGTTTTGAATGGTTTCTCCCTTCCGTGAGTAGAACTCAGCAACAGTACCGCTGGTAACTGTCCTATTATCGCTATACCAGGATACTCTGATCCCAAATCGTGTCAGTATAAACTCGATATCTTTCAAGAGCATTACGTTGATCGAAGTGGTTACTTCCAATGTGCTGGAACGGGACACAGAGCCATCTCCAGAAAAATATCCCTGCAATATATACTTCAACTTGTCTAAGGGAAGAGAAAGGAGTGAGGGTGGTATTCTCTTTTCTTGAGCTGTTTGACCAAGTCCAAGTTTGATGAACAACTCAAAAACTATTCTAGAAGAGATAACCAATGCCTCTTCATCCTCACTGGGAGTAACTTGCAATGTGTCTTTAATAAGCTCTCTGATCAATTCTCTATTCGTTCCTGCAGCCATTGAAACTTGATAAAATGATCCTCCTTCTTTTCTAGCATATCCTTCAGCAATATAATAACCAATTAACTGTAAAAATTTCTTATCAACCTTCAAAAACCTGGGTAAAACCACAGTATCTCTCTTCACGCCCACATTGGCCTCCTCAGGTATCTCAATGCCCAATTTGTCCATTACTTTTTTGGGAACGGAGTCTTGGTTCTTGTAGTTCCACAGAGTCGATTTTGGAATGCCTAACTCCCTGGCACATGCTTCAAATCCGCCCTTCTCCTTTATCTGGTCAGAGAAGTAGTTAGAGACCCCCCTGATCATCAGATCTTCAATATCCAGAGATAGGATATCCAGGTGGTCCATATCTTTCTCAGGAATATTCAGTTCTGATGGAGAGATCAATTCTTTTACTTGACTGGCAATGATCTTATCCAAGTTATGGTTGTTTTGGGGGAACGGGTGATCTCCGGTGGTCATAAGAGTTCTGCCGTCTTTACCTCTTATCTTCACCATCTTTTGGGGTGAAGGATGTTTGGAGAACGCAGTAACTTTCATCACTTTCCATTCGCCATTTACATACGAGATGGTGTGGTAGCCATTGCCTTTTACCACTACATCACCAAATCCAGTAGTTTCGTAATTTCCTTCCTTAATCAGATCTTCAATAAAATCCCCGATCTTGACAATCCTCCACTTGTCACCATCATAGATTGGTAGTGTCTCTTCTGACGAAAAACAGTTCCTCCTCTTGGAAGCGTGGAAATAGGGGTGTGCGTACCCTGCAGTGACGTCAGAGAACCCTATTATCCTTCCCAGAACGCCGGCAGATGTGTGAGGTGCCAGGCCGATCACCAGGTGACCGATAAGGTCTTCTTCTTTTTCGGCATTATAGAATCTCTCCATGCCGTAGTACTTCTCCAGGAGGTCGTCAATGAAATTAGCAGCGTTTAAGAAGTACTGGGCGCCGCTTTTCGCCAGTATTATGTCCTGAGGTTTGAGATCCACCACTTGGCTATCACTTTTCAGCTCTTGACCCTTCCAGTCAACCCCATATCCCATCTCTTTTAATTTCTCTACAGTAACCCCTATCTCTGCGGGCCTGAAGTGGGTTACAGGCAAGTCAGTCATGTCGTATCGGATCGTTCCGTCCTTAAAAACATAAACAGAGTGGATGGCCCTCAGAAGACCCTTTTCCATTCTCTCAGCAACCTTGTTTTTGGATGTAAGACCTACTACACCTTTTATGGTGTTAGGTGAATCTCTCAGCTTGAGGTTGTTCAAAGCGTTCTCGTAAACTTCTCTGATGTTTATTTCCCTTTTCCGGTATCCATGCGTTTCTCTACTGCATTGAGGACAAATTAATTCCTTTGTTTTGGTTTTGCAGCTGTTGCAGTAATACTGCTGTTCTGTAGTTCCTCCGCAATCACACTTGGTCCATAGTGTCTCCTTCCCGCAGCTTTGACAAATCCTTATGGGTAGATCTGCCAGATACTCTCCCCTAACTGCATTATATGAGCTGGTGAAATTGATGGAGTTCTTGATATCTCTCGTCTTCCCTCCCGTGTACCCCACGGGGAACAAAACGTGGGGAGGGGGGCTCATCTTTCTTTCTTTCGCTTTTTCAGGTCTCCCCATCCTGGCACCGATTCTTGTAGGCGCCTTTGCTCTGATCTTAAGTCCAGAAAGCTTTTCCACCAGTGTCAGGGGGTCTTTTTCTCCATTAAAAAAGGTCACTTCCTGCAGATCATAGTTTAAGCCCAGGCATCTCACCAGAACCTTCCATTTTTCCACTACCAGCATCCCTTCCCTGACCTTGTGCTCCACCAGCAACTTCTCAAGAATTTCCTTTGCCTGTGGGTCGCTCTCAGCGACGAGAGTGCTCTTCCCGTATTTTCCTTCTACTTTGCCATATCCAGCGATAAACTCCCTGAGGTAATTTAACTCCCCCACAGTAATATCGTGCCATAAATAAGTATAATCCGGGTGCAGAGGAGCCCCGTCATCACACAGCTTCAAAGCTTCGTCCTCATCTATGGTGGTGTAATCTCCCTGCAATTGTGCTTCCTGGATCCACCACTCATAAACATAAGAAGAAGGAACTAAGGGATGGTTATTCTCCACAAATTCACCGTAGTTGATGAGCATTTCACCCATATCAAGTATCTTTTCTAATTGGTCAAGGTAAGCTCGAGCTTCATTTGCTGTATTTATCTTCATTACGTCGCCATTAGATAGCCTTACTGTAGGACCTTCAATGGATGTCACGGGAACAACTCCAGCAGCCTTACCCGGTCTCTCGATTTTTAGCTGACAGCCTACTGCAATGAAGCTGGAGACAATTATCATTGTGGCAGGATTCACTCCCACAGTAGCAAAACCAGAGTTCCTGGCTCTTCCATATCGGAGTCTAAAGCCCCCTTTTCTGGATGGATGCCCGAATACAGGTCTTCCAGCCACAATATCCTTGAGATACTTGTCTACCGGCTTGATGAGTGTATTTTCTTCTTCAGGTTCTTCAGCTTCCTGCCCCTGTTCTTGTTGTTCTCCCTGTTGTTCTTCCTTCTTGTCTTCTTTGGATATTAAGGTGTCGAGCCATTCCCAGCCATCTATGTCCAGATCTGCTACCATTTTTTTGAGCTTGGGGGCCTTCAGGGCTATACCTTCGGCAATTACCAGGGCCATACCTCCACGAACCCTGTTAGTCCCCACTTCCGGTATATTTCTGTAGCCAGAGACTTCAGCCTCCTCTGTGGGCTCTCCGTCAATACATACGGGACAATTGGAGGCTATAAGTCTGATCTCTTCATCTTCCGGCAGGTACTGAAGGTTGGCTACCTTCTTGTAGAGGGGTATCTCCTCCACATACCTGTGGACCTCGTTCTGGGTCGGTTTATACTTCTTTAAACCCAGGCTTCTTCTGACGTAATCTCCCACCAGAACTGATATTACCTGCGCAGTCCCTCCGGCACTTCTGATGGGGCCCGCATAATATACCCTCAAGAAATTTCCCTTTTCATCCGTTTTTACGTTGGCAATTCCTTCAATAGGTGCTGCTACCACGCCTTCAGTGAGAATGGCTACCGAACTTCTGACTGCAAGATCAACGGCTTCATTTTTACCGAACTGACCGAATTCACCCTTAACAATGCCATCGGCGATCTCGAAGCATATCTTTTCCCTGCTGATTCCCTCATTCTCCAGCTGCTGGATTTTTTTAGCCACGCCCTCGATACCCAGCAGCCTCTCAACTCTTTCTGCCATGTTCCTGGCGACGGGGATCTCCACATCCAGTGAGGGGTCTAAACCCTTGGATCTGGCTTCCTGAGCAATTTCGTAGATCCTTTTAAGGTCTTCATTCAATTGGTGATGGTAATTATGGATTTCTTCCTCAAAAATTTCAAAATGCTCTTTTTCAGAGTAATCGTCTTCAGCTACTGGAAAAAATTTGTCCAGAGTAATAAACATGATTGTAACAAGGTATAGCGAATAAAAAATTTTCTGGCTACTCCAAAAGTTATATTGGTTGTATTATTATTTTAAAGATCAACATTTGAATCTAAGCCTGCATGGTAATTCACTCCCTAAAATACAAAAGCCTTTAATTTTTTAGCCTGATAATTAACTAAAACTATCTGTTGTAAATGATCATTTTGATTTTGGAGACTGTGCCACAGGCATAATCGGGAATATCCAGACGCAACAAGTTCCACACCTGAGACAGATAGTTACCATATCTTACGGAGTAGATGAAGTTGAACTGGGAATCCATCCACTTGAACTCCTCCAGAACTTTGTCTTCATAAACTTTTGCTGCCTGCTCTATACTCTTCTCTTTAAGTGATTCAATGAGATGATCTGCGCATATCAGGCTGGGGTAAATACCTTCTCCGCTAACCATGGATACCGTGCCAATGGCTTCTCCCACGCCAATAACCGGGGGATTATCTAAAGAATAGAATGGTCTCGACTTTGAGGGAGGAATGAGCCTGACTCCAGCTCCCACTTTGTCCACTATTTCGTAATCCATGCTGGAGAGATATTTCTCTACTTCTTCCCGGGGGTTCAGGTCGAAAGAGCCACAACCAACCTTGGCTACCCCATTACCCTGAGGGAAAACCCACAGGTATCCGATCCCTCTTGGTTCAAAGTAAAAGTCCTCTGGAAGGACTCTGAATTTTACGTCTAACTGGTAGCAGGGACAAACCCACCTATCAGTCAAGCCATTTTGGGGTGGAGGGAGAATAGAGCGGGCGGAACCCGTGGCATCAACGATCAGGTCGTATTCACTAAGGTCGTCTGTGGTGACTTTATACTTGTAATAAACGAGGGCGTCGCTGGAGGTCAAGAGGTCTTGAAAGAATTGATGTTTGTTGAATGTTACCGTGTCCCTGTTTATTATTCCTTTAGACACGAAATTTTTCCCCACAAATCTCAGGTAATCTGAGGGCTTACGGCCTATGAGGGGAGCATATTTGTGGAGCATTCGCAGGCTGGTCCCCCATGCACAATCTCTACTCAAATTTTCGAGGGTCTTCTTTTCGAACACATCTACTGTATGCTCTCTGGACAGCATGAAAGCCAGGTAAGACCCTGCTACTCCTGCACCCACAATAGCGATCTTCATGGTATCTCTCTATTTGTGGAGTTTGAAACAGTTTAAAAAAATTCTTTTTTGATTAGTTTATCTGATCAACGATTCCTGAAATACTTTTTATTCTTGGTGTTCTCCGGGCATTATTTTTACCAGGCTTTTGGCGATCTTGGGTTGCTCACATCTAATATTAAAGTTGTCGTACAATTTGATGTTCTCTGTAAGGTTTTTTCCCTCATAGGGCAGGTCAAATATTCTGGTGATGATCTTTATTGAATATTGTTTCAGGACTGGCTCCAGTATCTGGTTTGCTGTGTTGGAGAGGTAGAGGTATGCCACGGTTGCTATTTCCAGATCCTCTTCCTGTAACTCGTAGAGAGACTGCCTTCTCAACAAAATTGAATCCTGCAAATTACGGTTCTCTATGTTCTCCTTTGCTCTATCGTACACGCTATCCAGAAATTCGTACCCTATCCCTCCTGCATCAAACTCCTCTGCTGCCAGAATCAAGTTTTTGGCTTCTCCACACCCCAGCTCCAGGAGGACATCTTGAGGTGATAGCTCTATTTTTTGAAAAGCGTCTCTTATTTCATCTATGGGGGATGAGCTGAAGGGAGGATTTATTGATTCCAGTAAATCCAGAGGCATCTCTCCAATTTAGTTTGGGACTACTTAATTGACCACATGTTGGAACCCTTTTTTAACAGGCCGAGGTAGAAG
>CAZQTT010000014.1:0-39493 GCA_964596255.1 uncultured archaeon | reverse complement strand
GCTTACTCAACCACGTTGACAAGGTTGCTTACTCAACCACGTTGACAAGGTTGCTTACTCAACCACGTTGACAAGGTTGTCACGAAAGTGACGAACTCACGAAAGTGACGAACTCACGAAAGTGATTAACCATCTCACACACCTATGTCGGAACCCTCATCCCACTCTCCCTATACAGCCTTTCTGCAGGGCTTGGGAAACGCGGGGCGGTGGGAGGGTGCTGGTGGTGAATTCCACCAAACTCTCCAGGCAGGATGCCTACATACAGACCGGATACACACCTATCCGTGCTTTAAGCACAGTACCAACATCCTTTTCGCCTGTTAAGTCAGTAAATCGCACTCTCAGGTGCAGTGTAATATCTAACTGTTGGCTCTTACCTCGGTCTGTTTATAAGGGTTCCGAACATTTTGTCAGTAAACTCTAAAGTTTCTGCTTACCGAGGTGTTAAATTCGAATAATGGTTTAAGGTTCAAACATCTCCTTTTTTCATTCTTGTCCTTTTTTCAAATCGGTGAATCTCCTGAATTGTATCCCTGATGGAGCCGTTTACGAATTCATCAACAGTGTTATAACCTAACTCCGGATGCTTCTCTATGATTTCCTTGATCTGGTTGACAGTTTTCTTTGGTAAACTGATCGAGACATAGTCTTCTTCTTCTTCGCCCATATTGTCATAAATACAGTACTTAACATAAAATTTGTGCCTAAATTAAACAAAATGAGGAACCAACCAAATTGTCAATAGAGTTAACTCCACACATCCACCCTATCCACCGGATCGAAAGTACCCACCACGTAACAGAATGTTGTAACGCTTCTCAACTCCTTCAGCTCATCCTCACTGAGGTCCTTCTCCGCTTCCACAAAGAAGATGTAATCGCCCAGACCAGTTTTTGCAGGCCTGGATTCCAGCTTCCTCATGTTTATGTTTCTTTTATGGAAAACTTCCAACACAGTTTTCAATGAGCCGGGTTTATCCTCACCCCCAAAGAAAAGTGAGGTTATCTGGCCTGACTGTTTTTCTGCTCCCCGCTTCCTTATAACATAAAATCTGGTAACGTTTTGACCACCCATATCCTGAATTCTCTTCTTGAGGATGTACAGGCGGTGGAGTTTGGCTGCATTCTCCGACACTATAGCTGTGGAGCCGTTATCCAGCAAAGAAATAGCGTCTGAGGTGCTGCTGGTGTATCTTATTTCTGCTTGAGGCATGTAATTATTGATAAATCCCATGGACTGGGCAATGGCCTGAGGATGAGAATATACTGCCTTGACTTCCTTGAGGGAGATGTTCCTGTTCGCCACCAGACAGTGATTTATCTCCAGAGAAGTTTCCCCAAAAACCTCCACATCACTATTGAGCAGAGCATCCAAAACTGGCAATACGGTTCCATTGACCGAGTTTTCGATGGGGACAAGCCCATAATCGACACTCCCATCTTCCACACTTCTTATTATCTCATCGCTGGTGGAAGAGTACCTCAACGGTAATCGAGAGCCAATCAATTTGAGTGCAGCTTCTTCACTAAAGCTTCCCGCAGGTCCCAGAACGGACACCGTTTTGCATATGCCCAGTACCCTGTACTCTTCTTCTTTGGTCAACCTCATTACGTCCTCAAATATGTTCTGAACATAAATGGAGTTCAATTCTGTCCTGTTGAGTATATCCTTTATCTTCACTCCTTCCACATCCAGGACCTCTATGGGCTCATTCCTGTCCTTCTTGTGCATGGCAATTTTCTTTCCAGCATCCGTCCTCTTTTCTATCAACCTCAATATCAGGGAGTCGATAGCCATTATGTACCCTCTGAGGAGGTCCATGTCCTCTACGTCTTCTGTAGCCTTGTAGGTATCCAGAATTAAAGTGCTGTCCTTAAAATCCTTAAAATTGGGTTTCAACTTATCAAAGATCTTCCTGAACTGCTCTTCACTGTAAAAATCCTCTTCAAGCTCCCTTGTCTTCTCCAGAAACTCTTTCCTCACTTCTCGGGCGTTCTGCTGTATCAGGTAGTACATTTTCCAGTCCTGATTCAGTATTCGGGAGGTCAGCTTGTAAAGCACGGAAAATATGGGTGATGCGTAGACCAGTTCATCTCTGGTGAACCTTTTATCGAGGAAGTTCGCCATACCCAGAAGGATGAAGTGGGCGATCCCCTGGATTTCGGCCATTTTCCTGTCATGCTCATTCTTGGGAAGAGGGCTAAGAACCGCTCCAGCTTTCTTGAACTCATCCAGTATGATCTCTTCCTCTTTTTTACCAGACTCCCTGACCACAATTATATTGGATAAGCCTATTTCACTCCCCGGCCCGAACATGGGATGAATGCTCAAGTAGTCCAGCCCGCTGTCATCCAGGACAGATATCACTTGCTGTTTAATTGACGCTATATCCACCACCAGAGAACCACCATCCTTTTGTTTGATGGTGTCCACGGCTTCCTCCACCCTGTCCATGGGAACGCACAGGAAAATGACGTCGTATTCGCCAATATCGTCTCTATTTACTCCACTTCTGTCCTGAACAACATCATACCCGTCAGTGTTATACCCTCTGTTCAAGAAGAAATTGTAAAAAAAGGTCCCCATACTACCCATTCCGTAGATCAGTATCCTCATTTTTCACCTCTAAGAATCTTAATAGCTTCATATGCTTGGTGGGCTTCGATCTGCCCTTTAGCCACCGCACTGCCTGAATGGCAGTAAATGAATGGTGAGCCCATAAATGCAGCCGTAATGCGGGTGAAGGCAAAATCTTCTCCCATCAAAAAGGCCACCACATTATCGTAATTAGTGAGTATACTAAACACATTCAACACATCCTGCCTGTCCTTCCCCAAACAGGCTATTTTAATCAAGTCTCCCCTCTTGTTTTCCACCAGATTTTCCAAAAACTCGTAACTGGGGGTTCCCTCAAAATTGTGATATGATTCTATTATCTTCACCGGTAATTTGAAAAAATCTTCATCCGAATTGTATTCCACATCAACATAATGTGCAATCTCTGAGAACCTGTTAAAAAGCTCCAAGCGCTGTTCTTCATCTCCTTCAAAAGCCCCTCCTTCTTCCTTTCTTCGTATGGTTATGATCAAGGGCTTTTCCACGCGGTGAGCTTGTACCACTGACGGCAGCGAGTCAAATAAATCCAATCTCAATTCCACAATATCGGCAACATCCTCGGCGGCTTCAATGTCACCAGGACTTGTTGCGGAAACAACAATCTTCATGTTATTTTTCGATAATAAACTCGTCAACTTCAGTTCCGAAGTGCCGTGCTTTCTCTCCTACCCACACCATTATCTCATCGCCCGGTTTTAGAGAGGGTACAGAAACATGCTTACCCTGTGAATCCATCAGCTTGATGGTTTCGGCATTCTGTAGAATGGCGGTTCCTTCCTCGCCGTCAGCGGTCGCCTTGACCAGTATAAGAGGTCGCTTCTCTATCTTTACTCTCCCCACATTAGATTTCTTTACCATCCCATCGTAACCGACTATTTCCACTTCGTTTCCGGCCTCCAGCTCGGAAAGATACTTGGTCTTCTCACCAGCTCTTAAGTAAGCGTTAACACTACCGGCATTAACTCTAAAAGGTCTGGAAGAAACGTATTCGCTCTCCTCACTTTCGCTCGCCACCAGTAACATAAAGCTGGCTTTATTACCTATCAACATCCCCTGCCCAGGACTCATAATGGATACTGTATCGATACAGACTCGCTCACCCATACCCAGTGGCTTAATCTCCTTTACTTTTCCTCTTTTCAGCTCTATTTGCTCTCCACTCTCCACCACCAGCTCGGATAACTTCTTTAGTTGTTCTCTGGATGCGCTATTAACTGCAATCCCATCAGCTCCTTTTTCCAGGGTAGTCAGGGCAACTTTTGCCTCCTCTTCACTCCCCACTTCTGCGATTAGTTTGGCTCTCTCCTTCATGGCTATAAGGTTCTCCAGAGGGATTATCTTCCAGTCCGAAAAACTGAGGAATATGTAATCTGCTTCCCTGGAGAGGTTTATCACTCTCTCCTGATCCTCAGAAGAGGACACATCTACAAAAAAAGCTTTTTTACCATCTTTAAACTCTCCTTCAGAGTTTGATTTAGCTACTACTTCGATTCTGCCCAGTTTTCGGGCCTTTTCGGCGAACTGTTTATTTACCACTGCTCCAGTAAAGCCCAGCTCTATAGAGTCGGTAACTTTGGTCTTCTCTTCCTCCCATTTATCTCCCATGCAAAGTAGCCATATCTCTTTCATAAAGTGCCTCCCTCGCAACTTCGACATTGTCATTGTGTATCACACGACTTAAAGCCTTTACCATTGCTTCCGGGTTATCATTCTGGAAAATATTCCTACCCACAGCTACACCTGAAGCTCCACAATCCAGAGCTTCACGCACCTGTTCCAGCAATTTCAAATCACTGATCTTTGAACCACCGGCTATTACTACTGGGACAGCACACTGTTCCACTACTTCCATGAAATTTTTAGTATGACTGGTTTTAATTATGTCTGCACCCATCTCATAGCCAACTCTCACAGCATGTTTGACCGACTCGGTGTTTACCTCAATATTCTTCCCTCTGGGATACATCATGGCCAGCAGGGGAATCCCCCAGGAATCACACTCTTCTACCACTTCACCTACCTCAGAAAGCTGTGCTCTCTCCGTTTCACTTCCAATATTCACGTGGACGCTGACCACATCAGCACCCAGTTGAACTGCCTTTTCCACACTGGTGATTACTCGCTTGTCATTGGTATCTATTAGAGACGTAGAGGCACTCAAATGAATAATAAGACCCATGTTGGTCTCCTTCAAGTATTCTGAGTTTTTGGCTATCCCTTTATGTACCACCACTGCATCGGCACCACAATCGACCATTCGCATTATGCGGTCCATATCCTCCAGCCCCTTGGCCGGTTTGGTTATTCCATGGTCCATGGGGGATATCAAAGTCCGCCCGTTTTTCAGTATCCTATTCATCCTCCTCTTTTTTCCGACCATATACATACACCTTCTTTATTTTTTTATTAAATATAAACAGGGCGAGAAGATATAACAGAGAGATAGCAACCACAGACACTCTCAAAAAACTTCTCAGCAGCCTATTTAGCAGAAATAGTGCCAGCTAAAGCTAAAAAACCAGAATCGATAACTAAATCCGAGTTTTTGTTTACCGGATATTTCCTGGCACATCCAGTAGAAAATTGCTATCATCCATATTTAAATCTTTCTTTACAATTTACAACTTTACATTACAATAGTAAACTGTAGTCAACTTTACAATCAAAAAAGAGTAAATAAAAAATATGGAATTAGTGTATGGATAGCAGTCCTGCAGCGCTCGCTGTCAAGATTATGGCCACAACCAGAGACAGTATAATGAAGACTGTTTCCTTGCTGCGGAGCAATCCGATAAATGCACCCCACATACCGACTACTGCTGCCAGACAGCCCATAGCTATTCCTGCCATAGCTAAGCCATCACCATTGCTCAAGTAGCCCATATACCAGTGTCCGTGAGGCATATGCATGGGTGAACATCTTTCCCAGATGGTGCTGGCGTCACATCCTATGCTACCACCTGTTTCACTGGTACAGCCAGCCCACAGGTTTTCAAGGAGACAGCTCTTTTCAACAATTACGTCTTCTGAGGGCGCAACCAGGTAGAGCGCTAATCCGATTATGGCTATAATTGTTCCGGCAATAATAATCCAGTAAGCAGCTTCACCGTAAATGACGCCTGCAATCGGGGGTTTGGGTCTATCTTCTTCTTCCTTCATAATATCACCTTATATAATTCCCAGTGCCTGGAAACCGGTTATTCCACTTTGCAACAGCTTTACTCCTGCAAGGAACATCACTGCGATAATGATATACCTGACGAATCCTGCCTTCACCCTGACCATTATTTTTGCTCCTATCAGTGTTCCCACAATAAGTCCGATCATCGATGGTACTGCGAATAGCGGAAAGATACCTCCACCCATGATGTAGGGCCATACAGCAGCTGTATCACCAATACCTATCAACACTTTACTGCAGGCAGCAGCTACCTTAAGGGGAGCCATCATAACCAGGTTAAACACTGGAACCATAGCCCAGCCAGCACCTAAACCGAACATTCCTGAGATCAATCCTACAGCACAGAACAACAAAAGTCCCACGGGTGCTTTGGTAACATCGTACTTGACTACTTTACCTAAAGATTCTTCCCAGTATCCCATTCCGAGCGCAAGTTTTTGTGAGAGGCTGTCCACCTCTTTTACCTCTGGGTACTCAACTCGCGAGCCTGCCAGCAGTATGATCAATCCAATTAAGATGACCAGTATACCTAACAAGAACTTTACCAGATAGTCTCCAAAGTCGCCCATGGTCGCTTCCACATAGGACGCCAGAATAGCACCGATGATGGCAAATGTTGCATAGGGAACTGCTGCAAAGAACAGTATTCTTATGTTCGCCAGACCTCTACGCAGGAACGGACGAGCAGCTACCAGTGCTCCAGCCATAGCCACAAAAAGCCCTGTTGCCCTCACTATATAGGGATCAATAGTTGTAAAACCCATAAACAGTGGAGTAAATACGACTCCTCCACCAACACCGCCAAGCACTGCAATAATACCTATAACGATGCATATGGCCAGAATGGCACCGAAGAAAATCTCTGGAGATTCCGCAAGAATACCCTGCGCCGCAACCGTATCACTGAGCATCAATAGCAACAGCATAGGTATAAATAGATACTTTCCAATATTTCTTAAATTAGGTTTTAAGTAAACCACAGTTCTCCCTCCCAATTATTTAAAACAATGCCGGACAAAACGTATATAAGTTTTATGAAATTTTAAGAAATATTATCTCAACCTTAATAAAAAATCATTGGATTTTAGGTGGTCAGAGTGCGTTAGGTGATAAAGTATAAGCATAACCAAGAACTACACATTACACATTGTTCATTGTTCCACAACCAATTTATCGAGCACAAAGTTACCTAACAATAATCGAGAGAATCAAGTTTGAGGGCAGGAAGTGCATGGGGAACGATTAGATACGCTCATAGTTTATTGGGATTCGATCCTTGGCTGTTATAAATCGGGGATTTTCAGCCCATTTGTCGATTGAGGGGTGTTTCAATGTGTGCGCGGCCAACTTTACCAGAACCCTAATTACAATAAGGCAGGGCATAAGTTTAGCAAGCAACAGCTTTTATTTCTGAGGTAAAAAAGAGGGCTGTTTTAATTAGCAAATACTTATATATTGTTTTTGACCCCGTAAGTTGGATAGAACAAAAACATGAGTAGGAATTAAACAATATTGGTGATAGAAAATGGAAGCCGAAGAAGATAAACACAGACTTGAGGACCTCCAGAATGTTATGGATTTGGCTACAAGTAGTGTCGTTACCTTAACCCAGACAACAAGGGTTGTTGACGCTCTCAGATCTATGGTTGATCATAATTTCAGGAAGATTCCTGTAGTTGAGGAAGATACAAGAAAATTGCGGGGCTTGATCTCTGCCACAGACATTGTCAGCTTCTTGGGGGGAGGCCCCAAACACAAGATTGTGAAAGAGAGGTTTGGAGGAGAGTTAGCGGCAGCAATCAATGCAGGGGTAGAAGAAATAATGGAAACAGACGTTGTTGCAATTGAAGACACTAAGACCTGGCCCGACGCCTTGGAGCTGATGGTAGAGAACGATGTAGGTGGTTGTCCTGTTGTTGATGAGGAAAGAAGAGTAGTGGGAATCATAACCGAAAGAGACATCCTAAAGTTTTTAGCGGCTCACACAGAGCTGAGAGGACGTGTCAACTTTTATATGAGCAAAAATGTTTTAACAGCAAACTTTGACGACAGTATCAAAGATATAATGAGAACTATGATCTCCAGAGGCCTCAGGAGAGTCCCAATAATGAATGAAAATGTTTTCGCAGGCCTAATAACAACAAGAGAGATACTAAGATATTTTGCACAAGAATCCAATAATTCATTGATGAAGAAGACAGAGATACTGGAAGAACCCATCAACAACATTCTAAAGAATCCGAATCTCCTGACATACAAGGAAACACTATTCTGTGACCCATCCGACAGAATAGCTAACGTCTCACAAGTCATGCTGGAGAAAAACTATGGAGTAGTATTAGTAGGAGATAAAGAAGAGAAAATAGAAGGCATACTAACTGAAAAAGACATAATGAGATTCCTCCACACAAAAATCTACCTTCCATCCTGGCGGAAAAACAGTAAGAACAGTAAAAACCAAGAACACAGTGGAGTGCGGAGCAGTTAGAGCCTACAGATAAACAAAATTTCTTATTTGTTATAGCATTTTTAATTAGCTTCTTGGTTTATCAGGATTAACTGCTTCTAACTGCTTCTAACTGCTTCTAACTGCTTCTAACTGCTTCTATCTTGAAAGAAAGGATAGTCAGGCTGAAAACCGTTAGTTTGTTTTTGAGTATAGCTTGTCTTACAAAAAAGGAAAAATAAAAAAAGAGATTATCTAAATGTATATTCTATCTCTTCCTTGCCGCTGTACTTTGCGTGGGTCAAAGCGATGGTTCTGTATGCCAGATGAGCGAACTTGGAGTATGGTGCATAGGTCAACAGTGCGAACACGAACACCAAATGGACCAGATACATCCAGTAAGCTGAGACCATCTCGGCAAACCTCATCCCCTCTAGTAGGATTCCAGTGAACGTCACTATCCACAGCGTACCCAGGAAGAACCAGTCGAAATATCCTCCGATCCCCACATTGTCTTTTTTGGCTACTCTCTCTACAATGGCCCAGGTTGCTCCTACGAACAGCAGGATGAAACCAAAGTTACCGATGATCTTCACCGGGTCCGTTAGAGGTAATCCCAATTCTCTACCCATCAGCAGGTAGGCGAATGCGATTCCAGTAGAAATACCTACAATAATAAAACCGTAGAAGATACCGAGATGCGCGTAGAATCGGTTCCTGTTCTCTTCACAATCTCTGAAACGGTTGTGCACCAGGATTTCGATAACAGACGAGATTAGTGCGGGAATAAATCCGCCCCTTGTCTGTGTGCCCAGATCAACAAGCTCGCTGTCTTCAGAGCCTTCGATCTTCGACTCTTGAGATTCTAACGCCATCCAGAACCGGTACAAACCTATGAGAATGGTGATCGCTACGAAAGCTCCCACAGCGAAACCAGCATACTCCACATGCGTGTGGTGGATAAACCCTGAAAAGTGTACTTCTCCCTCAGGTATATTAAAACCAAAAATAGAGAAGTACAATGCGATCAACAGTATGGGTACCGCAAATACTGCCCAGATATACCTTGGCGAGCTAAAAGCCTGGGCCAAAAAACTGGGGAAAGAGTATTTGGATATCTGTAGATTTCTCAATGCTCCCATTATCTCCCCAGGCCTTGCACCTCTTGGGCAGTAGGTTGAGCAATCATTGCATTGGTAGCAAAGCCACGCATCCCTATCGTTCAATAGCTTGTCCTTGAGGCCCCATTGAGACCACAACATTTCCTTTCTGGGAAATGGATTCTCTTCAGGCGAGAGTGGACAGATAACAGAGCACGTTGCACACTGGAAACACTTCTTCAGAGTGCCTCCACCAGCTCTCATTATCTGCCTTACAAACTTTGGGTCACCCTCGATGTATTGGGTTTCAGTTTCAGTTTCAGCCATAATCCTCCCTCCTTAAAATCCTTTATAAGGGTTGGGTTCAAGTTCTGATATATCTTGGTAGAATTGATCCATTATCTGGGGAATCTGGTTGTAATCAGTGATTTCAACCTGGTGCACTTGAACTCTCTCAGCTTCGAGCATCAGTCTGTCCAGAGTTTCCTGAACTTTTTCCATCCTCTCATTGGCCAGCTCACTACCTCTTACAAAGTGGCACTGGTAATTCTCTCCGTATTTACATCCCAGCATCAAGATCCCGTCTATTCCCTTGGAAAGCGTATCGGCGATAAACACAGTGTTAACAGCTCCCAAGCACCTCACTGGTATCACTCTAATGAATGAGTTGTATTTGAGCCTATTCATTGCTGCCATATCCAGTGCAGGCAAACTATCGTTTTCACACACGAAAGCAATCATCCTGGGTTTTTCTTCTTCCTCTTCAGGAACACTAATTGCCTTAAGCTGGCCCGATACCATGTCTACCGAATATGTGTTGAAAGATACGATTCTTTCCGGACAGGCTCCGAAACAGGTTCCACATCTCCTGCATCTGTTGTAGTTGTAGATAGGTGTTCCTTCTTCATCTTCATTTATGGCTCCGAATGGACATTCTTCAGTACACCTCTTGCATTGAGTACATCTCTGCAGGAATACCTGAGGATAATCCATATCTCCTGATCTGGGGAATGTGGTTTGTCCTTGAGACACTAACTCGATGCTTTGAACTGCCTTTAAAGCTGCTCCTGCCGCATCATCCATAGACTCTTTTATGCTCATGGGCTCTCTCACGCATCCTGCAGTATATATTCCCGTCCTTCTGGTTTCATAAGGGAAGCAAATGAAGTTGGAGTCTGGAAAACCATACTTTAAAGTCGGGAGGTCTGGTCCCTGTCTGTAACCCAGATGAAGGATGTTTTCGTATTCTTTTCCTTCCTGTTCGAGTCTATCTCGCTCTTCTCTTGTTTCAGGCACTTCTGCCATGGAGGATACCATTCCGGTGGCGAGCACAACTTTGTCTACCTTCAACTTGATGTTTTCACCGAGAAGTGTGTCTTCGGCTTCAACGGCCAGGCCCCCTTCTTCAGGATTCACTCCTGAAACATTTCCTTTGGTGAGGAATATTCCCTCATCATCCTGAGCAGTCCTGTAGAACTCTTCGTACAATCCGGGGGTTCTCATGTCCTTGTATATTATATAAACTTTGGAATCGGGGTTGTTTTCCCTTACGTATTTTGCCTGTTTTAGAGATACGGCACAGCAAACAGATGAACAATAGGGCAGATAATTTTCATCTCTTTGACCTGCACACTGGATGAATGCTATGCTATCTGCACTAACTCCACCGTTTGACATTTGCTCTTCCATTTCCACATTGGTTATGACATTGGGGTCTTTTCCATAACCCAGGTGTTCTAACTTGGTTGCATCATAACGTTGCCAACCAGTAGCCAGTACAATTGCTCCAGCCCTGAATTCAACTTCATTTCCACCGTGATTGATCTTGACATCAAACTGACCAGGTTGGCCAGTAATGCCTTCTATTTCCGTGGATGTGTACACATCGATGTTGGGGTTTTCATTAACCTCGTTGACCATTTCTCCTATGTTGAAGTCTTCAATCTGCTGGTAAGGATGCTTTTGTGGTGTGACTTTAGAGTATTTGGCTGCCCATCCACCGAGAGAATCCGATTTTTCCAACAGATGTACCTTGCTACCCACTTTTGCCGCTTCCAGTGCTGCAGTAAGGCCAGAAATACCTCCGCCAACAATTAGAACACTTCTATCGATTTCATCTTCAATGTAAGGTGCTGGTAATTTCATTCTCTTGGCTCTGGAAATCCCCATTCTTACATAGTCCTCTGCCAGCTCCTGTGCATGTTCATCAAGTTCATGACTCCAGGCAACACCTTCTCTGAGGTCGGTTCTGTCCACAGTGCATCCGCCAAAGTCAAATACATCCCATTTTACTCTTGAAGAGCAGGCAGCTATGGCAACTGCGTTAACCCCTTCTCCCTTAATATCATTATTTATAAGTTCAACTCCTTCTTTACCGCAGAGATTGGGATGAGTTTTTATTACTGGAACTTTTTCTTCCTCGGCAACTTCTTTTAGTTTTTCAATGTCGAGAGAGTCTATATCACAGCCGGTACAAATGTAAAGGCCAACTACGGTTTCTTTCTTTTCTTCTTTCTTTTCTTCTTGTTGTTGTGCCTCTTCTGCCATACACTTCACCTCCTCAATACTTGAATCGCTTTAAGTGCAGATCCTGTGGCATCCTCGTTACACGTAGAAACGTCAGCAGGATTGGTTGCCACACCGACACCATAAACACCTTCTTTATCGATCACGAAACCGTAGTCGTCATAGTCTACTTCCAAACCAGGTATCTTTAGTTCGGATGTGTTTGGCTGCATTCCGGTGGCAAGAACGACCATATCTGCCCTTTGAGTTATTTTTTCGCTCGTAACTGCATTTTCTGCTGTCACTTCCAGGTTACCGGTAGCGTCTTCTTCAACTTTGGCCACCTTTCCTTTGATAAAATGAATGCTCTCGTCCTGGTCTGCATTATAGTAAACATCTTCGTACCTTCCAGGAGCTCTAATGTCAATATAGAATATATAGACGTTGGCTTCGGGGTTTTGCTCTCTAAGAACCATTGCCTGCTTCATTGAAGCTAAACAGCAAACTGCAGAGCAATACGGAAGATGGTTCTCATCTCTGCTTCCGGCACACTGGACGAACACCACATTTTTCACCGGTTTTCCATCAGGTCTCACAATCTTACCCTCAGTAGGTCCACTTGGCGCTGCGAGTCTTTCAAACATAACGTTGGTGATTACGTTTTCGTATTTTCCATAACCGAGATTGTCCAGTTTATTAGCGTCGTAGGGCTTCCATCCAGTGGCCACAATAATAGAGCCTACTTTGAGGTTGAGGTTCTGTGGTTCCATATCGAGTTCTATTGCGTCGTAAGGACATACATCTGCGCATTCTCTGCATCCATCGCTTTTCTTGCAAGTATAGGGGTCGATGACGTACCTCATGGGGAACGCCATGGGGTGTGGAAGGTATATTGCTTTATTATTATCCATTCCATAATTAAAATCATTTGCTCTCTCTACAGGACAGGCTTCCACACACTTATTGCATGCTGTACAATTTTCATTAACGTATCGAGGGCTTATCTTAATATTCACATCAAAATTCCCGGGGCTCCCAGATACATTCTCTATTTCGGCATTAGTAAAATACCTGAATCTGGGGTTGGATTTAATCCTCTTAAAGAATATCTCAAGACCACAATAGGGAGGACACAGTTTGGGGAAATACTTGTACAACTGGGCAACTCTCCCACCCAAATAGGGGTTTTTCTCTATTAGGTATACATCGTAACCTGCTTCAGCAGTTTCAATAGCTGCGGTTATACCAGAAATACCCCCTCCAATAACAAGAACACTGCTATGTTTCTCTTCACTCATATAACTCCTCCTTCAAAGTTATCAGAGTTAAAACCAAAATAATTTAAATACTTATCGGTTAAAATAAAAATTAAATAAAAAAATTTGGTTTTAATCATTCGATCGGCCTATTCGACCAGCTTAACCAGTGGCCTCTCGATGACTTCCCATTCGTCGGTTTGTGGGTTATACTTTACATTGGTGAACTTTTCGTCTTCGAGATCCGGAAAGTCTGCCTTGTAGTAGTATCCTGGATATCTGGTTTCTTTCTTGGCCAACAGAGCCTGAGCATGGGCTATAGAGAACCACATCCTGTGGACATTCTCCCAAGCTCTCTGCAGCTCGTGCAGATCCTCAGCTGCCAGTTTTTCTGCGTCTTCTCTCAGCATCTGGAGTTTCTTAAGTCCTGTCTCCAGCATGGGGTTGTTTGTTGTGTAGCTGCTTGCCCATCCACCAGCATACTCGTCCATGATCTTCTGCAGTCTGAACATGAACATATGCGGTCTGATGTAATTGGGGTTGATGTGTGGATCGGTCGTCTGGCCCTTGTTCTCTTCAAACACCTTCATGGGCTTGAAAACTTCCTCCCTGTATTTCAACATGGTGTCTTCGCTTATCTCTGGTTTGTAGTCCTTGCACTGCTCGGATACGAATCTGCATGCTGCTTTGGCAGCTAGCCTTCCCTCTGTGAACGATCCGCTGGAGAACTTATGGCTGCTTGCTCCAGGCCCGTCACCACAGCTGAAACAACCCAATACGGTGGTCATCCTGTTGTAATGGGCAGGGAAATTGTCCTTGTAATCATCGGGCATCAAGTCAGCAGGTCCACAGCACCACAATCCAGCTGAACCAGAGTGTGAGCCTATGAATACCGGCTCAGAAGGCAGAATCTCCGAAGGCACCTTCTCAGGCTCAACATTCTCCGCAGCCCACAGCACTGCCTGCGAAATGGTCATGTCCAGGAAGTCTTCCCAGGCCTCGGACTCAAGCTCCTTGAGCTTCTTCTTCCTCTCCTTCTCGTCAGGAACTTCCTCTGCCAGTGCTGCAATAGCTTCAGGGGTCCTCATGTATATGGGGCCCTTGCCATCATAGATGTCCAGCATCATGGCATGGTTTCTAAGGCAGGTCGGCAACGGCTTTGCTGAACCATATGGCTCATACTTCTCCATATCGGGCTTTCTCTCAACCATATACTCTCCACCAAAGGCATTGGTTGCCTTAGACTTGAACAGCAAGAACCAGGCACCTACCGGCCCATAACCATCCTTATACCTGGCCGGAATGAACCTTACGTCCATCTGGGTCAGCTCAGCACCCAACATCATGGGGAGAGCATAAGTGCTTCCTGCATTCCAGGGAGCATACCAGCTTCTACCCAGTCCTTCACCCTGAGACCTGGGTCTGAACACGTGGACTGCACCGCCCATGGCGCTTATTACCGCCTTGGCTCTGAACACGTAGAACTTATCTTCTCTCACGCTGAAACCTACAGCCCCAGCAGCCCTGTTGGCGTCGTTGGGGTCAGGAATCAAATGAGTGATGCAAACTCTCTCGTAGATGTTTTCCATTCCAAGGGCATTCTTGGCTGCTTCAGCCACAATAACCTTGTAGCTCTCACCGTTAATCATTATCTGCCAGGGACCTTCCCTCACATACTTTCCTTCATCATTCTTCCAGATGGGCAGTCCCCACTCCTCAAACAGATGGACACTACCATCAACGTGTCTGGCCACATCGTAAACTAGATCATCTCTCAGTATACCCATGAGGTCCGTTCTGGCGTAATTAACGAACTCTTCAGGAGTAGCTTGGTGATAGGAGCCCCTACCGCTCATACCCAAATAGGTGTTAATAGCGGAAAGACCCATCGCAATTGCACCAGATCGCTCAACAGCTGCTTTATCGACCATTGTCACTTTGAGTCCCAGTGGTTTAGCCCAGTAGGCAGCTTCAACTGCACAACCAACACCAGACATTCCACCGCCGAGAATCAAAACGTCTGTATCAACTTCTTTAATTTCTGGCTCATATGATGCCATATTTCACACCTCCAATTATAGGGTTGGAAGCTTGTCAACTTCCAGCTTGTCTGGCTCTGCAAAAAGTAGTTCGCTAGTAATATCATCAGCTTTGGCTTCAGGATAGCCTTCAAACACATTTATTGAGCCTTCAGGTGTAGTTCTTATGGGGAACTTGAACCTCTTAACATTTCCATTTCTGAACTTTACCGTCCACATAATAGCATCCGTACCCCTCATGGGTATAACGTTAGCTCCGAGTGGAGTAAAGTCCTTGTAACCGCTTACCTCAATCGCATCCTGCGGACAGGTTTTTACACAATTGTAGCACTCCCAGCACATGTCTGGTTCCTGGTTGTATGCTTTCTCTGGTGTACCAGTGATCGAGCCATCCTTATCCAAAACCATCAGGTCATTGGGGCAGATGTACTGGCAGGCAGTCCTGTCCAGAGCCTTACAACCGTCACATTTCTCTACATTCACATAACTTGGCATTCTTTTCACCTCCAAACCAATTTCAAACTCTAAATTTACAAAGGTCTCCTCCCTTTCTGCTTCTCTTCCAATTTTGACTAAGCATTACCCAACCGTACAAATAAATTTAAAAAAATTTCTATTTTTTTCAGATTGGAAACTTCCAGTCACTGTTAGATTTCGGGTGGCGGTATGTACTCGCTCTCCTTTTCAGCCAGGTCTTTGATCTCATCCAATCTACTAATTACAGAGTCCAGTACCTCTGGTCCTGTGCTTGCTTTGTTGGATACTTCTTCAAAGATGGTCCTTTTTAGAGCCACGGGAATATCTTCCAGGAATCCTCTGGAATCTATTCTTGCTGTGGGGAATTCGTTGAGTATTTGTTTTGCCTTGTCGTCAGGGAACTCCAAGATAACGGCATTGATCTCTCCACCGAACATCGAGGTCACTTCTTTTTCCACCGCAGTCCCTTTAACCTTATTCATCCTGTCCTCATCAAGTAAGAGGGCCATATAGTATGCCATCTTTATCACCTCTTCTCCGAAACGTCCATCGGTTCCAGATCGAATTCGCCTTCAGTGTTCTTGTACTCCAGATACTTGTTGTTGACGAATGGATAATTGAACACCTTCCACCACTTGACAACAGCCTTGTAGACTTCGGGTCTCATGATCACCTTGGGTGGGAAAACACCCTCTGAAACCATACCTCTGATGAAGCTGCCACTGAACTTCTGCTTCTCATCCGTGTGATCACAGTTTTGCTTGTAGGCGATTTCACCACATACAGGGCAATACCAGAACTCCTGCATGTTCTGAGGTCTCATCTTCAAGCCAGCATAGACCTCGTAAGGCGGAGCCTCAAAGCCGAAGCTGGGAACTCCCTCATCCCACAGCTTCTGGGTGGCATACTCATCGTAGAAGTCACCAACAGCCGCATGATCTCTACCCCACATGTGCCAGCTGCAGCCCATGTTCTGCCTGATAATTCCGTGCAGAAGGGATTCGATGGGGTTTCCATACCTCATGTCCCACAGAGTGAAGGACACCATGTGTCTATCCGGCTTAATGTAGTTACCCTCGTTTGTAGCCGAGTGAGCCTCAATAATAGCTTCATCGGGGTAGTCACCAAGTCTCTTGGCCCCCATGATAGCGTTAACCAGTATACCGTTACAGGGCTCAGTATCACCCATATAGGCAGCGTTCTTCATCAAGAACTCGTGGCCTACGTGAGGAACATTCCTCGTCTGGTGAGCAATCGCAGTCCTCCAGCCCTTTTTCTGGAACTCTTTCCTGCACTCAGCAGGTGGGTACCAGAACTTGTTGAAGGGATCTCTGAATTTAGGTGGATTCACAATAGTATATTTTCCTGCCAGGACATTTGGTTCCATGTTTTTGTAGATCATGTAACCAGGATGCTTCTCATTGAACTCCTCCTGAACAATCTCGGGGTTGTCCTTGGGAGTCCCGAAAGTCCTGGTGGCAACATCATCATTATCCATCTTCCACTTCTCCTCAATGTCGAGGATAGCAAACGGCTGACCCTTGAGCTTCAGAAGAAGCCTGTCACCCTCACCAACATCAAGGGAGTTAAGATCCTCATCACTAATGTCAAAGACCAACGGATACGGGAATATGCAGTCGTTCTCCAGTCTCCTCTCTTTCAAGATTCTCTCAACATCATTCTGGGTCATGGAGCCATCAACAGGACTGAAGAATCCATAGCACGTAGAAACAATCTCTCGATATACGTTTCTAATGGGCGCTCCATTGCGTGTTGTCGGTTTAATATCAAAAGACGGACAGCCATCGGCCCACTTTTCGCCAACCTCTCGCTTCTTCACTACTCTATCAACCAGCCTTCCCCCATTGGGTTCAGGCATCCTAATTTTCAAACTCATTTTTTGGCCTCCTATAAACTACCAATCGCTAATTCGGTTACTCCTCCCAAATAGGTATGGGAATGCTTAGGTCACCTCTATAAAAGCATTTCGAAATTAATTTTTTTGAATGATTAACCATAAAAATAGTTTTTTTATAAGTATAAGCCTTCCTGAGCTCTTCTCTGGGTTTTTATTTGATTTTAAACAAAAAACTTTTAAAATTAAAGCGTACAAGTTGCATTACTTTCTACAGAACAAAAAAGAAATAGCAATTGGGGTAAGGGAGATAGCATGGCAAATGGTGTGGGAGATTTTGGTTCTTTCTTCAATATCATATTTATATTATTGATATTTGGGTTGATCATAATCCCTCAGATAAGGTACAGATGGCTGACTTCCGCCAGAAAGAACCAGATGATGAAAATGGGAACTGAAAGAAGTTCCAATGTCATCTCCATGATCCATCGACAGGAAAGCATAGGGCTTTTTGGAATACCCTTCTACCGGTTCATCAACATGGAGGATTCCGAACAGGTTCTCAGAGCGATCAGGATGACTCCGGACGAGAAACCCATTGACCTTATCATGCACACACCCGGCGGTCTCGTTCTGGCGGCAAGTCAGATTGCTCAGGCTATTAGAGACCATCCTGCCAAAACTACAGTTATCATCCCTCATTATGCTATGAGCGGAGGTACCCTTATTGCCCTTGCCGCCGACGTAATCATTATGGATCCTCATGCTGTTCTGGGTCCAGTAGACCCTCAACTGATGCAGTACCCTGCTCCCTCAGTTTTGAGAGCAGTAGATAAGAAAAGATCCAAGGATATTGATGATCAGACGCTCATAATAGCCGATGTTGCTGAAAAGGCCATCAATCAGGTGAGAGATTTTGTTTACAACCTGTTAAAGGATAAGTTGGGAGATGAGAAGGCCAAGGAGTTATCTAAAATCTTGACCGAGGGCAGATGGACTCACGACTATCCCATAACTTTTACCATGGCCAAAGAATTGGGATTAGACGTAAACGACCAGGTCCCAAGAGAAGTGTATACCCTAATGGAGTACTATCCCCAGCCAATGTTCCAGAGACAGGTGGAATTCGTTCCATCACCCCAGAGAAGAAAAGAGGACAGGCAGAACATATTCAATTAAATAGACGGACGGAACAGAAGGATAAATTAGATGAAATAAACTTCGAGCTAAAAATGCCTGAGATGCACAGCATCGAATCCCAGATTCTTAAGGACCCATGAGATGTGCCTTCTATGGCACTTTCTCCAATCCTTTTCTTCGCATACGAGCAGGACTTCTCCATTCTTGTAGTAGAGATCTATTAGTTTGCACATGCCCTCCAGGAACTCCTTTGTCCTCATGTACTCCGAGAAGTTCTCTCTTTCCGTCAATTCCGGTATCTCTACACAGTCGAAGGGGACATCATCTACTTCAGCCCCTAAATTGACACAACAGTGTATAGGGAACTTTTCTACCATTCTATTAAAGCTCTCATCCTTAAAGGAGCTGGCAGCCGCATCGTAAACCCTCATATCCAGTAGCGCATCCTTAAGGCTGGAAGAAAAGAAATCGTGAGATAGGAATTTAACGTTGTTATCCAGGCCTTTCACCTGCCCGAACCAGTAAACCACGTAACCTTCGCCGAAGAGCTCCTGGTAGCGGTGATATTGTTTTTTGGAGTACACCTTATGAGTTCTGGGGTCACCGAAAAGGGCTTTACTTTCTATCCACACTATCTCTCTATCACCTAACCTGATTGGCTGAGGAAAATAAAAGTCAGGAGTTTTGCTGCTCTCTCTTCTCAACTCATGTTCGTCTTTAAATTCAATGTCCCCTCTCTCCAGCCAGTGCTTTATTATGTCTTCACCTAACCTTCCACGGGCAAACTGGTGGGTCACTGCCAGGGGGGAATAGACGTAATCGGTGAAAAGAGCGTTCCAGATAACTTCCTCCAATTTCTCGTCATCAACTTTTTGTGGATTGTTCAGAGAATTTCTTATTTCGGCTTTGGAAAACCCCAGAGCCTTTAATAAAATCCTGATACTCATCATTGGGGTCAGATTGAGCCAGTATGGTACCTTTTTCTTCTTATTCCAATACGAAGCTATCTCATCCAGATTTTTAACAGCCACCGGGTGCCTCTTTTTCACCATGTCCACTCTTTTCTGGGACAATATGGTAAATAAGGCTCCTCGACTGTAAGGAAATCTATTGAGATCGTTAAGAGATTTTAATTCTTTTCTGATTTTCTGAAAATCTTCATAATCAACTAACAAAACTTTCACCTACTCGAACAAATAATTCCAAAATGGTATAAAAAGAAATTTTGCTTCTCGCTCTATTATTATCTGCTATGGTTACCGTCTTCATATTCATCAAGGTCTTCTTTTTTCTTTGTCTTTAGTGGAACTGGGGAGATGCATATATATCTATACTACCCTCTTATACGACCAATTTAAAGATATTTTTTACTAAAGGTAAAGCACAATATTAGTGTTACCATACCCCGTGCCAAATTTTACCACAGTTAGCGGTCATCATTGGCCTAAAGAAGGTTTGGGTCAAAGATTAAATATCCAGTGAGCATATTTTAGGGTATGGAGGGTATGGAAGAGACCAAACGGCTTTTGCAGCTTGAATTTGACATTCAACATATAAATGTTCTCTCTAAAAAGAATAGCAAAGAGCATGCTGCGGTCAGGCTTATAATTTCATCACTCGCTACTCCAGAGGAAATTCAGAGCTTTAAAAAGGATAACATTGGAACTGAACCAGATGACCCTACAATAAGTTTAACTTCTCCAGGAAGGAGTCGGATCTCTCCCGTTGACGAAAAGACTTACACTGTTCTTGATAAAGTGACCAAAAAGATGTCCAAGAAGGAGGAAGTTTTTACCTACACTGAAGAAGAAATGGATGAAATTGTCAATAAATATTCTCCACCCAAGACAAAATATCATGCAGAAAAACTCAGAAAAGCTGTAATTGAGATCTTGAATGATTGCATGCTTTTCGGTGATAAGAACTACGTGGACGATCTGATCAAGGGCAAGAACTCCCAAGGGCTTATCGACTTTCTTTATGATTTCCATCCACTATACACAGGGACCTGGGATATAGAAGACGATGATGACGTTGCCAGAGAGTTTATACAATCCTATTCTTCTTATACCGGGATTTACGAGCCGGAGAAGATCGCTGAGGAGATAGGTGAAAGTACGGAAAGAGTTTCTAAGTTTTTAGATTGAATTTTTGTAAAAGTTTTTATCCTTTACATGTCAACCCCATCAGATGATAGAACTGCTTCTGGGAGTGCTTATTGGGGTTGTCAGCGGGCTTATCCCCGGAATACATACCAATACCCTCGCCGCCCTCATTATTGCCTATTCAACCGTATTGTTAAGCTTTTTCAGCCCTTCACAGCTACCTTTAATGATCTTTACGGCAGCGATCACCCACACATTTGTAGATATTCTGCCCAGCGTCTTTACAGGCATCCCTGATGAGGATACCGCTATAGCTGTTCTACCCGCTCACGATATGGTGCTTGACGGCAGAGGGGTGGAGGCGGTCTCCATTTCTGCTCTTGCCAGTTTGGGTTCATTTCTGATATCCATACTTATCTTCCTCGTCTTTCTCACCATTTTAGAGAGCGTAGAGCAGTATATTAGCGCTGCAGTCCCCTATTTTCTGCTCATGGCTTCAGCATTCATTATATTGAGCGAGTTTGACCCTTTTGAGAGGTTAATTTCATTCAAAAAGAGATGCTATGCTCTGGGGGTATTTCTGACCTCGGGATTTGTGGGAGTGGTCGCTCTCAACCATGCTCAGCTCGCCCAATTGAGTGTAGCTTCCTCTATCTTTCTTCCCCTACTAACAGGGTTGTTCGCCTCCCCAGCATTGATCATCAGTATTGCCTACAAAACAGAGATACCCCAGCAAAAAGTATGCTCAAAAAGACCCTCTCCAATTAGCCTTGTTGCAGGATGTCTTTCCGGCTCCCTGGTCTCCATTTTTCCCGGTGTCACCTCGGGAATCGCTACTGCTATGGCAGCGGCAGGGATGGATAGTGCAGAGGATTACCTATCGGCTTTAAGTGCTGCTAACACTTCCAACGCTTTTTTATGCTTCGCAGTGTTCCTCGCCGTAGGCAATATACGGAGTGGTGCGGTAGATGCTATTTCCAGATTTTCCTCCCTCGACAGTCATATACTGATAGTTTCGGGCGTCCTTGTGGCCCTAACAGCAACCCAGTTAACCATTTTATTTGCACTGGGTATAATTAAAGTATTACCCAAAATCAACTTCACCATATTCTCTACTGTTGTTCTTACTCTTCTAATCCTGTCCGTGGTTATGCTTACTGGATGGTTTGGTCTGCTGATATTCGCCATCGCCACACCGGTGGGATTATCCACCCTTTTTTTGAGAGTGAGGAGAATAAACTGCATGGGATGTCTTATGATCCCCATCATACTGACTTACATGCTTTAAGAAGAGAACAGTCACAAGGAAAACGATGAACTAAGATAGGGACCAAATGAGATTGGGACCCCAGTCGATTAGACTAAAATCAAAAATAAAAGATAATGAAAAGATTTGCTTATCAGGCCATCTTCTCCATTATTTCTTTGTAGTAGTTGAGTGCTTCGTCGATTTTCTCTTTTTTTAGCTTGCCCTGTGGAGTTTCTGTCTCCAGAATTCTCTGGGGTATTTTCAGCTGGTCGAGGTTGAATCCCATTTGGGTCTTTAATTTGACCTTTTCGGCGTATATTCTCTCGGAGAGCTGGTCCAGGTCATCTTCAGTAATATTTACTCCCAGTGGCTTGAAGGCCTCTACAATAAGGTCAGGAGTGTACACCTTCCGGGCAAAGAAGCAGACCACCAGAGAGGAAAGGATTTGTCTCCATTTCTCCTCCTTTAAAAGCTCATCCACCAGCTCTCTGGGAGGTAATTCCTTCTTCTGGTCCAGAGCATATCCGCCGGAGTCCAGGTGACTGTGCCGTATTCCGATGAGATTGTTCACGTGAGCCCCGTAACCTGTATGGTACCCGGCCATCTCGTTTTTACCGAATGCCAGAGCGAACTCCTTTCCTCCATAAACGTCCGCAGCTTCGTCAACTCCTTTGGCAAGTGCTTTGTAAAAGTCATTGGGTTGTCTGACTATGTGACTTACCGCTTCGATGTATTTGTCGCTGTTGCCCCATTCGAGGTCAACAATGGTTTCTTTATCTGAAACCAGTCCCTGTTCCAGGGCTTCAGTTGCCCACGCAAGGCAAACGCCTGTGCTCATGGCGTCCATTCCTAGCTGCTCTACTCTCTGTATCAGCTTCAGCATACCTACTTTGTCTCCAATCCCCAGCATGGAGCCCAGAGCGTAGATGAGCTCGTAATCGTAGGATATCATGAGGGTCTTGTAGAATAGTGGTTCATTCTCATAGGGTATTCTCAACGCTGCAATATGGATGCAGGCAATGGGACAGTGGTTGCAGGCAATCCTCCTCCCCAGATCTTCTTCTGCGAACTGCTCGCCACTTATCTGGTCAGCCTTATCGAATCTGGTTGATTTGAGGTTTCTAGTGGGTAAAGCCCCCATCTCGTTGAGGGGATTGACGTTTACCGAAGTCCCGATTAGATGATACTTCTTCATGGTATCTGGATCCACGGCTTTATCGAATATCTTGTCATAAACTTCTCTAAAGCCTTCCTTATCCTCGGGGAGTTTCTTCTCCTTCCCACTGACGACCAGTGCTTTCAACAGCTTGCTGCCGAAAACGGCTCCCAATCCCAGTCTGCCGAAATGACGGTAGGTTTCAGTGGTAACTCCCGCATACCTCACCATCTCTTCACCGGCTCCACCGATACGCATTACCGTTCTGTTGCCTCTTCCCTTCTCATTTTCCGCGATGATCCTTCCAGTGATTATCGAATCTTCAATGCCCCATATGACCCGGGCATCCCTGAAGTGGACTTCATCATTCTCCACCACAATATAGACCGGCTTTTCGCTGGCACCCTTTATCACTACTGCACCGTATCCAGCGTTCGCTATTGCTGTAGCGGTCCTCCCGCCGGCGTGGGATTCCCCAAAATTGCCGGTCAAGGGACTCTTGAACAGGGCCACAGTTTTGGATGCCAGAGGATAGGCCGGAGTGAATGGCCCCACAGCGAGAACGATGACATTATCCGGACCCAGGGGGTCGGCTTGAGGGTCAAGCTCTTCCTTCATTAACTGCACACCTACGCCCACTCCACCGACCCACTGGTCAAATAGGTCCTTCCTATCCTTGATCTGGTAAGTATATTTTGATAGATCAATGGTTAAAACATGAGTGTTCATGCTTCTTCCACCTCCTCATATCCCAGGACTCCATGTGGACAGTAATCCACACAATATCCGCAATGGATACACACTGCTGGTTTTCCATCGTTCCTCTCAAATATGGCACCGATGGTACACGCTTCCATACAATTTCCACAAGCAATACAAGAGTTTTCTTTTAAGGCCACTCCACCACCCTTCTTGGGAACCAGAGCATCAGTAGGACAAACTTGAGCACAAGGAGGATCGGTACATGCTCTGCAGAAGATCAGTGTTGATCCCCTCTCAAAACCACTCAAACTGACTGCAAGAATTCCTGACGCATCCATTCCAATGTAGGGGCGGGCTTTTCTCCTTCTGGAGCACGCATACATGCAAAGTGAACAGCCGACACATTTTTCGATATCTTTTAAAACAAGTTGCTTGGGCATATCATAGAGAGTTCATTCCACTACTTTAACTTTTCCACAGTTAGAGAGGGCCAGTTTGGAGGGATTTAAAAAGAATTTAAAACTTAAAAAACTTAAATATTTTTACTGTTATCAATTTAGCATGCATCCACTGCGGGAGAAAAAGGGATTCATTCTGGACATCGACGGTGTCATCGGAAGAGGTGAAACCCCCATACCGGAAGGACTCAATGCGGTCAAGAGATTAAGAGAAGAGGGTAAAAAATTAGTTTTTGTCTCCAACAACTCCACCAGAAGTAGGAATATTATGATGGACCGCTTCAAGCGATTTGGACTGGATGTCACAGAAGACGAAATGCTGCTATGCACCTTTGCCACATCAAGATTCATTTTTAGAGAAAAAGAGGGAGCAAAAATCTATACTACTGGTGAAGGAGGTCTTATTGAAGAGCTGGAATCAGCGGGCCACCAAATAGTTGACTATGAAGATGCAGAATATCTTGTGGTGGGAACCAACAGGAGTATAAATTACAATATACTTACCACAGCACTGAGATTATGCTTGAACCAGAACGTCAGGTATATCTCCACTAATCCCGACAAAATATTTCCTTCAGAGAGCGGGCCAACCCCAGGACCAGGGATGCTCATCGGCTCTCTCTACTGGATGACAGACAGGATGCCAGACGTTACTGTGGGTAAACCCTCAAAAGTGATAATGGAGGAAGCACTAGATATTCTCGGCTTGAATGCGGATGAAGTTGCGGTGGTGGGTGATCAAATAGAAGTAGATGTCCTGGCGGGGAGAAATATTGGCTCCGACACTGTTCTGGTGCTTACAGGAGTGACCACCACAGATAACCTCCCCCAGATGATAGAGAAGAGCGGCTATGAGGCGGATTACGTTTTGAATAACCTGAACGAGGTCCTCAAGTGACCCTGTCTACTTTCAAATTTAATTTAACAATTAACAAAAAAGAAGAAATGAGATAGTCCTGTAGTTCCGTATATTATCTCAGGAATCCCAGGTTGGGTATCAACACCGAGAGGAGGATGGATGCGAATATGAGGAATGCCAGGAATCTGACCAGCTTCATGGACATTTCCTCTCCTCTTTCGCCATATCTTCTGCTCAGAACCCCTGCGAAGCTTTCGTGGAATACTCTTCCCCCGTCAAGTGGAACTGCAGGGAGGCAGTTGAACAGGCCGACATAGAAGTTTATCCACCCGGTCCAGTATAATATGTTCAATATGTAGAACAACAGATTTCCCGTACCTTCCCAGATGCCCACGGGCTCAAAAGCGTGCATGTATACTCCAGAAAATCCTCCAAATATGGTGAAGGGCATGGATATGGCCATCAACCATCCCCTTACGGTCGTAAGCTGGGACGGCATGGTCTTCAAAGTCTGCAGCACATCAAGGACCGTTACTCCCATAAACCCGTGGTCGCCTCCACGGGGATTCTTGGTCAGGTTTAAAGTATAATCATTCACTGCGCCCGTCTCATTGTAGGTGTAAATCCTTACAGTATCACCTGGCTCAGTTTTTCCCATTCTGCCCTGGAAGGATTCAAGGTCGGGAGTGTAAGTATCATTCACCTTGAAAATCACGCTCCCCGGCTTGATACCTACGTCCTGGGCGGGATAATCATCGAATATGCTGCTGACATATACTCCACTTGATGCGAGGCCACCCAACAAAACCATGAAAAGCCCAAATACGATAGCAGCAACAATAAAATTGCTTATTACTCCTGCAGAGAAAATCCTTATCCTCTGAACTCTGTTTGTCTTGGTCTTATCCATCATTTCCTCTTCATCCGGCTCAGCAAAACCCCCAATGGGGATGAGGGCCACTAAAACACCCAGAGATTTGACCTTAACACCTTCAACCCGACTCAAAATAGCGTGGCTGAACTCATGAACGATTAAGGTTACAATGAGCCCGATCAAACCCCAAATAAGGGGTATGAACTGGTTTACACCGGGTAAGAGCAGGACGTTTCGAGGTTCCGTTAGCTCCGATTGAGGTGGGGGCGCTGCCATCAACATAATATCCATCAAAATGATCAGGGCGAACATGAAGATCATCCCGATGAAAACCGCGGGCGTTCCCAGGTTGGCCAGCCATCTCCAGAAGGTTTTAGCCTGAGCTAACTTCTCCAGAAAATTGAGACCCCGGGATGTCCTTATCATCAAAATGGGACCGAAAGCCGATATTCCGTACTTCTCCAGCGTACCCTTTGACTTGAGGTGTTCTATTGCAGCATAATATATGATAAATATCGCTATTACGATAAGCCAGGTTGATACCATTACTCCCTCACTTTCGGTGATAGTTTAAATATCTAATGTCAAATTCTAATGTTAAACGTCAATTATGTCCAGCCAGTTAAGGTCGAAGTGCTATATGGTCCGGTGTTCACGTGGATTAAATTTTTAAAACAAATTAGAGAAAGCTAATTTATGTATTTGTTTGTTTACATTACTGCCTCTGATGAAGAGGAAGCAAAAAGAGTAGGGAAGGCATTATTGGAGAAGAAACTGGTTGCTTGTGCCAATATCTTCCCCATCACATCCATGTTCTGGTGGAAGGATAAAATAGAGGAATCACCGGAATGTGTATTAGTTGTTAAGACCAAATCTGAAAGATTTAAAGAATTAAAAGAAGAAGTATTAAAAGTACATAGTTACGAGACCCCCTGCATAGTTGCATTTGCTATTGAGGACGGTCTGAGGGACTTTTTGGAATGGATCGATGAATCCACGCAGGAGAGATGACAGGAAAGACTGCCATTTTTGGAGATAGGAGACCTCAAGAATACAGCTCACGTCAATGGAATCTTTTGGCTTCCAAAAGAGAGAGAGCTAAAGAGATAATGGAAGATATGGCCAACATGTCTCCTATGGTCTATGGAAGTGTAGCCAGAGGAGACGTCAGCGATTCCAGTGACATTGATATTTTCGTACCTCATCCTATTCCTTCTTATAAACTGGAAATTATTCTGGATAGATTTGAAGTGCTGGAGAGGAGGGTTGTTCAGGCCACACCCAATTATGCTATCAAAGGAGAGTTTTTACTTGCCGATAACACCGCTGTTAGCTTTCCTCTGGTGAATATTAAGGGTAGGGAGCTTGACTTCTACAAGTTTGGCGGTGCGCTTAACTACAAAGGCTTGAGAAAGGATAAGAGAGTTCCAGGTGTGGATAAAAGACTGGTTTTGATACTCCCCAAAGAAAATGGACATGAAGAAGTTCCCCTGACCGATATGAATCCTGATGAGACTGCCAAAACTCTGAATATTCATGTAGAAGTAGTTAAAGAGAGAATAAGAGTTCTGGAAAGAAGAAGAGAAGTGGGGAGGACCGGAGTATTTCTCAGCGAGACCTTACCTCCTCTGGAGAGTTTTGAGTCAGCCCTTAACGGGATCGCCTCCAGAAACCCCTACGTAAAAAGAAAACTTCGAGAATAACTTCATAATAAACCTCTGGGCTCTAAACCTCAACATCAACGGAATAAGGTTTACCGGTTATTATAAATACCTTCACACTCCTTGCTGTGAGGAACAGTGTATAATCACGGAGTGAGAACATGATAGTTCATTGGGCAGATGTAATGGCACAGAAACTGCTGGAAAAGGATAGCAGGCACAGGATAGCTACGGGTATCACTCCATCGGGTCACATCCACCTGGGGAATTTGAGGGAGATGATGACCGCCGATGCGGTAAAGAGAGCCGTTGACGATGCGGGAGAAGAAGCAGAAGTAGTATATATTGCCGACACTTTTGACCCCTTGAGAAGGCGGTATCCTTTTCTCCCTGAAAAGTATGATGAGTATATCGGGATGCCCTTGAACATCATTCCCGATCCTGAAGGATGCCACCATAACTATGCAGAGCACTTTCTGGCTCCTTTTCTGGAATCCATAAAGGAACTGGGCATGGATGTTACGGTAGAGAGAGCACATGAAATGTACCGGGATGGGAGGTACGTGGAAGAGATAAAGACGGCACTAAATAAAAGGAAGGAGATCGCCCAGATACTACACGAGATCACCGGAAGGGATATCGGGGAGGACTGGTACCCCTTCATGCCCTTCTGCGAGAGCTGTAAGAGAATTAATGCTTCCAAAGTAATCGGTTATGATGATGAATGGATTTATTACACCTGTGAGTGCGGTCACGAGGGTAAAGCCTCCTATTATGGTGGAGGTAAGCTTTCGTGGCGAGTGGATTGGGCTGCGAGGTGGAAGATCCTAAGGATCACCTGTGAGCCGTTCGGAAAGGACCATGCAGCAGCAGGAGGAAGCTACGATACTGGTGAAAGGCTGGCCAGAGAGATCTTTGGCATAGAGCCCCCGTTTCCCATCATATACGAGTGGATCCACCTCAAGGGAGTGGGAGCCATGAAGAGCTCCAAAGGAATTGTTATTCCAATTAAGGATTTGGTGGATACCTTGCCCCCGGAGCTGGTCCGCTACATCATAATCAGGTCAAAACCGGAGAAACATATTGAGTTCGACCCCACCAACCTCCTGGATGTGATAGAGGAGTTTGAAGACGCTTATAAGAAGGATGAGCGCTCCATCCAGCTTTCCATGGTGTCAGAGGCCGAATATTCGGATGTACCCTTTAAACACATTCTGGTGGTAGGGCAGATCGCCAAATGGGATCTGGATAGTGTCCTGAAAATGCTGGAAAGGACGGGTTATGAGGTCAACGATACAGTGAGGAAAGACGTGGAGAGAAAGATCGAGTTCGCCTCCAAGTGGATCGAGAAGTATGCTCCGGATAAGCTCAAGTTCGAGATAACAGAAGAGATACCTGAACTAAATGAGGAGGAGAAAGAGTTCCTGAAGAGATTCACCGACTCTCTCCAGGAAGGAATGACGGCCGATGAGATACACACTCTGGTATATGAGACGGCAAAAGAGAATGACATTAAGCCCAAAAAGGCATTCAAAGCCATCTACAGAACCATCCTCAACAAGAGTTTCGGTCCCAGAGCGGGCTACTTCCTGAAGTCTTTGGGGACCGACTGGGTTAAATCAAGATTTCAGAAAGCCTATGAACAAAATTGAAATTGAAGGTGGAAGTTACTATAATTACCTTTCAGATGGCTGCAGGCTGTGCACCAGGGGCTCAAAGCTGGTATTCTTTTTGACCGGAGAATGTATCCACTCCTGCTACTACTGTCCCATCTCCGAAGAGAAGAGGGGTAATGATGTGGTTTTCGCCAACGAGAGAGAGGTTACCGGTTTTGAAGATGTTGAGCAAGAATTAGAGCTGATGGACGCTGAAGGTGTTGCAGTGACAGGTGGTGAACCCCTGCTCAAGCCAGAAAGATTGCTTGACTACCTCAAACTCTTCAAGATGCGGGATCTACATATTCATCTTTACACCACCATCAAACCTGAACAGAAATTTCTGAGGGAGCTCAGCGACTATCTGGATGAGATTAGATTCCATCCCATATCCCTTCATAACCCCCAGAGATTTGAGGGATCAATCTCTTTAGCCAAAGACTTGGGAATGGAGGTGGGGATTGAGATCCCTGCCCTCAAATACAGTCAGGATATTGTTGACATGGTCAACCGGCAGGAGATATTCCTCAACGTGAATGAAGTGGAGTTCTCCTCCACCAATTACGATAAGCTGGTTGACAAGGGTTTCTTGGTGGGAGAATCTTATGGAGATACAAAAAGTGGGGAGACAGCCTGCTTGTACTCGGAGAACGTGAACAAGTTCCATTACTGTACTTCACTTTTCAAGGATAGTGTGCAGTTCAGACGCAGATTGCTCAGAATGGCTCGGAATTCCCCTCAGTTTTATCAGGCTACTGAAGAGGGTACGCTTATCTGTGGGCTAATCGAGGGTAACCTGCGTGAAGCAAAAGAGATTTTAAGGCAGGTAGGTGAAGACTACAGGCAAGTAGAGAACCAGCTTGAGGTTTCTGTAGAGTTCGTTGAGGAGAGGGGTGAAAGTTTAAAAGGGATGGGGTTCAACGTCAGTGTAATTGAAAGGTACCCTACATGGAAAAGAATAGTGGTGGAAAAACAACCATTATGATGGGTGAAATGAGCCAGCAAAAAATCGAGCAGAGGTTAAGACAATACCTTGAAAGAGACAGAGAAGGAGTAAGAAAGAGTCTGCTCCATATATTCCTTAGGGGAGGCAAATACACCACTGACGAGATATTCAACATGCTATCCAGCTCCAAACTAAATATTCGAGGTATTTCGGCTATGGTGGGGCTTATGAGCTCCAGATTGGGGATCTTGAAGACCGAACTGGGAAATAAGAACAAGTATTTCCTCAAACAGGACTATGAAGACCTGGTCAAATCGGTTTTGAGAGAGTTTGAAGGAGATTAAAGATTTCGGAAGGTTGATCATGTTCATCCACAAGGTCTACGAGAAAAAGCTGATGAAAGAGGTAAAGGATTTGAAGATACCGAACCATATAGCCATCATAATGGATGGGAACAGAAGGTACGCCAGAAGAAGAGGTCTGCCTACCCGAATGGGCCATATGTTCGGCTCCCGGAAAGCAGAAGAGGTTCTTAACTGGTGCTGGGAGCTGGGAGTGAAGAATGTCACCATATACGCTTTTTCGACAGAGAATTTTAGAAGAAAAATGGAAGAGCAGGACAGTATCTTCGATCTGGTGGAGAAAGAGCTCTACAGATTGTCTAGAGACGATAAGATCCACAAGAACAAGATAAAGGTCAATGTAGTGGGTAAAACCGAACTGCTGCCACAAAGAGTGGTGGATGCTATAAAAAGGGTTGAAGAGGTCACTCAAGATTTTGAAGGATTTAATCTGAACATCGCTCTGGCCTATGGAGGGAGGCAGGAGCTCATAGACTCCATAAGGAAGGTCGTTTCTCTGGTAAAAAGAGGAGACATAAGCAGCTCAGATATAGATGATAAGCTGATCCAGGAGCATCTCTACAGCAATGGCGATTATTCAGAAGTGGACCTCATAATACGGACCGGGGGCGAGTTGAGGTTATCAAACTTTCTCACATGGCAGACAGCCAGCAGTGTGGCCTATTTTTGCGATATATTCTGGCCTCAGTTCAGGAAAATAGATCTGCTTCGGGCTATAAGGACCTGGCAGAACATGCTGGAATTGAGAAAGCAAAAAAGAGCGCATCCTTTATCTGCATCACTGTTCAACCAATAGACCTGGTTTGTTTTTCTGGGCATCATTACATTTTTAAGCCAGTCAGTAAAACCATTGTACTGCTTGATGCATCTAAATGTTCAAAACATATTTAAGGCATAATTGATCTACGAGGATGTCTTATGGCAGAAAAAGGGAATTTAACCAAATACGAGTTCAAGAAAAAGCTGGAACAGCTGGAGAAAATGAAAGGAAGAGGTACTGAACTCATCACTCTTTATGTTCCTCCCGATAAGAATATAGCCGATATCTCAAACCAGCTTCGTACTGAGCTGAGCGAAGCAGAGAATATTAAATCGAAGCAGACCAGAAAGAATGTTATAGAAGGACTGGAGGCTATTCTTCAACGCCTCAAATATTATAAGAAGCCACCAGAATACGGAATGGTGCTGATCAGCGGTACTGTAGAAATAAACGGGAGTGAGAAACGCATTACGGAGATCATAGAGCCTCCCGAACCCGTGCCTCTGTATAAATATCATTGTGATTCCACCTTCTATTTAGAGCCACTTCAGGAGATGCTCCAGGAGAAGAAGGTCTATGGAATGATAGTAATAGACAGGAGAGAGGCCACTATAGGCCTGCTGAGGGGCAAGCGGGTAGAGGTCATGAACTATCTCACTTCTCTGGTTCCCGGGAAGCACAGGGCCGGTGGACAGAGCAGTGTTAGGTTCGAGAGATTGAGGAATATCGCTATTCACGAGTTCTACAAAAAGGTAGGAGATAAGGCCAGCGAAGCTTTGCTCCCCTATCAGGAGCACTTGCTGGGCGTGCTTATTGGAGGGCCCAGCCCTACCAAAGAAGAGTTTACTGAAGGGAATTATCTCCATCATGAACTGCAAAAAAATATCGTGGATATGTTCGATGTGAGCTATACCGACGAGAGTGGGCTTCACGAGCTGGTGGAAAAAGCCAAAGACTCTCTACAAGAGCTTGACCTGATGAGAGAAAAGAGACTTATGGATAAATTCCTCTACGAAGTCTCCAGAGATGGTCTTGCTGCCTACGGTGAGGATGAAATAAGAAGACATCTCCAGATGGGAGCAGTAGACACTCTTCTCTTGAGCGAGGATCTGAGATGCGAGAGGATAGTGTACACTTGCCCTGTTTGCGGAAAACAAAAAAACGTGACAGTAAGAGAAGGTACCGAGAAAGTCCCCAAATGCGATAAGGACAAAGTAGAAATGGAACAACAGAAAAGAAGTGATATGGTATGGGAGTTCTCCGAACTGGCAGAAAATACCGGTGCAAACGTTGAACTCCTTTCCACCGAGTCTGAAGAGGGGGCCATGCTCCTCAATGCTTTTGGTGGTCTTGCCGCCATCCTGAGATTTAAACCCGAATAAGGTTAACAGCTTTGCTAATCAACTAGCCTCTAGAGTTAAAAAAGTAAAGTATCTATTCTTTAAACCAATAATCTACCCACCTCTTATACGGGTCATAATCTAAATCCTCTTTTATCCAATGTATTTTGATCTCTTGAGTTATTTCATCTTCAGTTAACTTTTGTAGGGCCTCTTTAGTTATTTCAACACCTCGTGGGTTAGTTCCAGGCTTGGGAAGTTTTATATAGTTTTCTCTTCCTATTTTATTAAAAAGAGTCTCCTGAGCTTCTAGAGGAATGTAGTATAGGGCTCCGATGTTATTCCAATTTATCTGTACCAACAAAATATCGCATGTTGGATAATAGTTTTCTCGGAATTCTGCTGCTTTTTGAGCATCAACAGTCCATATAAGCTTAACGCCACTTAAAGTACCTGTAATTGTCTTTATAGAGATTGGGCTGTTAAAGACTTTCACATCGATTTCCGATTCCGTGACTGGAACTTCTGTTTCAATATTCTCATTACCAAATAGATAAATGAGCAACGAAACTACTATTCTTTCGCGTAAGGAGCCAACCTCCATTCCAATTTTCCCAGCTCTAGAACTTTCTATTTCAGCAATTTGAAATAAATGAGGTAAACCTTTTTTGATTTTCTCTACTATGTCTTTGTCATCGAATATATCCGCTAATTGTTTGATCACGTCGAAATTTGGTTTAAAATATCACAAAAAGTTACGTAACTTTTATATAATTTTTAATTAACTTTTGCTTAATGGATTATGAACTACTGGGTTTCATCAAAGCCAGTAAGCATAGAAGTAGCATTCTAAAGTTATTAGAAGACGATATATTTACTCCTACCGAGATATCCAATAAACTCAATATTCAATTGTCACTTGTAAGTAAATATCTTGCAGAATTAGCCGACAAAGAATTAGTTAAGGTATTAAACCCAGACTCACGGAAGGGTAAAATATACTCTCTAACTGACGAGGGAAAATTATACCTAGATGTAATTAAAAGGTGAGGTGGTTGTGGTGAAGAGAAAAGGGACCGAAACCAGTAAATTTGGTGTTTCTAAAAGAGAAGGGCACAATTCAGATTTGTTTTACAGTAAAAGGTTGTACGAGGGGTTCAAAACTGATGAAAAGAAGCCCGAGATCGAGAATTCAATAAGCGACAAGATATTAGATAGAATTCTCTGTAAGGACAGTAGAAATGTGGATGAAATCCCTGACTCTAGTATACATCTAATGGTTACATCCCCACCCTATAATGTATCCAAGGAATACGATAGAGATTTGACTATGGAAGAATATAGCAAGCTGTTAAAAGATGTTTTTTCAGAGACTTATAGAGTACTGATTCCTGGAGGGCGTGCCTGTGTTAACGTTGCTAATGTAGGTAGAAGACCATATATTCCTTACCATAGTTTAATAATTAATATTATGCTGGAGATTGGGTTTTTAATGAGGGGAGAAATCATCTGGAATAAAAATGCCAGTGCTGGAACTTCTACCGCATGGGGTAGTTGGCAATCTGCATCCAATCCAACTCTTAGAGATGTCCATGAATACATATTGGTTTTCTCCAAAGACAAGTTTAGAAGGATCAAGGATAGGAAAGAAGACACCATCTCACGTGATGAGTTTCTAGATTTTACCAAGAGTATCTGGGAGTTCCCAGCAGAATCTGCAAAAAGAGTTGATCATCCTGCCCCCTTTCCTGTAGAACTACCTTACCGTTGTATCCAGCTATATACTTTTAAAAACGAAGTGGTATTAGATCCTTTCTGTGGAGTAGGGTCAGCTTGTGTTGCTGCATTAAAGGCGAATAGGCACTTCATTGGCATTGATAACAACCCGGAGTACGTTGAAAAAGCTATAAAAAGAGTAAACAAATATTTAACACAAATGGACTTATCTATATATTGAATTAGACTATTCCCGCTATCAGAGGAGTTATAACAGTCTCCACCACCGCAGCCACCAACAACAAAGGAAAAACAACCCTTACGCATTTATAACTGGCTCGCAGGATGGTTGACTTGATGGAGATGTCTTCTTTTCTGAATGTTCTCCTGTAAAATTGTTTCCCCGCCCATAGGCCGTAACTGCATGCTAACAGAATGGCTGGGACTTCGAAAATGCCGTGTGGGATGAGCCGCATCAAAATCTGATCCATTCCAATATTCGTTCCACCCACATAGACCACCAGACCGATAATGTAGCCGTTGAAGGTTATAAAGAAGATGGGGATCAATCCGAAAAAGAAACCCGTAGCGGTTGCTATTAACGCTTTTATAAAATTATTGAAGAATATAAAGAGGAATATCATTGCGGGGTGGAGGTCTTTAATGATATCAAATTGCTGGGAGAGCATGCTAAAGCTTTCACTTGCCATTTCGGGTTGGGATTGGGCGTAAAAGTAACCGGAAGCGCCTGAAGAGAAGAACAAGATGGCGAACAGTATAAAATAAGGATAAATCTTTTTGAAGCTGAGATCATCGGGCATGGTACTTTTTTACTTAAAATGCATATAAGCTTTTTTTATAACCCTGGCAATCTTCATACCTGGAAGGTCATCCTTATGGCATCTCTCAAGCCTGGAGCCAGCCCCAGCACTATTAACACGAACTTGATGAAGCCTTTCATGTGGTCCTCTTCCATTGAATCCAGCACGTACAGTATAGCCACAAAGACTATTACTTTGGTGGGTATCATTATCCAGGGACCGAAGACGTCTATGAGGAACCTGGGAAGAACGTGAAGCTCCCAGTAACCCAGAAATTGTATGCCCAAAAAGGTGGCGAACCCATCTACCATGTGAGAGTAGAATATGCTGTTGCTCAATGTGTTATTCATGGAGCTGTAAACCCTGGAAGTTATCTGAGTGTAAGCAACTGTAAATACGGCAGCGAGCAACAAAGTAACAGGAATTATCCACCAGTTTACCGGCTCCAGCTTCCAGAAAAGCAGTACCAGGGTAGCTAAAGAGAGTACTAGACCTACAGAACCGTAGTGCTTCCAGTAATCCTCTCTCCTCACTTTGAGCGAGATCAAGAGGGTGGGAAATGCGATGAGAAATACGATGACGTAGATCAACGGTGTCATGAAGAAGTAAGAAACTGGGGGCTGCAAGAACCCGGCATCCTCCACTACCCTGACAGAAGCACCTAAAAGAATGAATGGAATGTTGCCAGCAGCGAATTTCCAGTCAAACCTTACGTCATATCTTCTCAAAGTCCTGTACACCAGCACTACTGCAATAACCAGTATGATGGCCCAGGTGACGGTGTTTACGGGATTATAACCGGTTTTATGCACTATGGAGTCGATAAAGTATTTTTCGATGAACTGGTAGATGCCGGAGAAGATATCCATGTCCACGGTCTCCATGAGAGCCACCCTTCAGGAATGTGTATTTAAATTTACAGGCTTCCTCATTAAAAAAGGGAAGCGTTCAAAAAAATCGAACATCAAACTGATAGGTCCATTTTGGAGAAGAAGTAGGATGCAAGTATAATCGTTGCCATGCTGAACAGTAAGGGGACGGAGAAATCTAACAGGGGATTAATGTCAGAGTAGTTCACCAGGCTCCACCTCATGCCGTCAACACAGTAAGTAAGAGGGTTGATGTAGGCTATCCACTTCACCCATTGAGGAAATTCGGTTATGGGGAATATTGCTCCCGATAAGAAGAACAGGGGGAATATGAAGAAGTTGATCACCAGAGGAAAACCGTGGACGTCTCTCATGAAGGTGGCGAAAATCACTCCTACTCCTGTAAAGCCTATAGCAGTGAGAAGCATGAACACTAAAGCGAATGGAATCCCTCCCAAGGGAGGTAAAAACCCCACCAGCGTGGCAACGGCCATCAAGAGCGAGCCCTGAATGAGGGCTGTAGTGGCTCCTCCAAATATTCTTCCCAGTGCTATGGTCACCCTGCTAACCGGCGAAACCATTATCTCCCTCAGAAACCCGAACTGTCTATCCCATACAACAGAAATGCCGGAGAACACGCTGGAGAACAGGATGACCATCGAAACTATTCCGGGGGTAAGGAAATCAACGTAGGGTAATCCTGAGAGCCCGGGAAATTCCACTCTCCTGAACCCTACACCCAGAAAAGCCAGAAAGAAGAAGGGCATACCCAGAGAGCCGATAACCCTGCTTCTTGCCCTGAAGTATCTCTTGAGGTCCCTCAACCACAGAATGTATATCCCCTGAGGCTCTATCATCTTGCTCTCCTCCTCACCCAGGGCCTAACAGGCTCTCCACCCTCCCTGATCTTCCTTCCTGTCAGCTTTATGAATACATCTTCCAGGGTCGGCTTTCTCATGGATACTGAGCCTATTTTAACCCCGGTGGACTGTGATACTGATATTATTTCAGGGATCCTCTCGTCACCCCTCTCCAAGTTGAGCTCGATTCCTCCATCAATACTTTCGATATTTTTTAGGCCTTCCATTTCGCTCAACCTTTCTTTTAATTCATCTGCCCCTTCCTCTACTCTAAGAGAGACTATGTCCCCACCTATTCTTTTCTTCAAGTTTTCGGGGGTGTCGATGGCGATTATCTTCCCCACATCTACCACAGCAACTCTATCACACAGCTTCTCTGCCTCCTCGATGTAGTGAGTGGTCAGTATAGTGGTTATCCCCTCTCTTTTGCTCATCTCAGCCATATAGTCCCATATTCTGCGTCTGGTCTGGACATCAAGCCCCAGAGTCGGTTCATCAAGGAACAGGACGGTGGGAAAATGTATCAATCCTCTGGCTATCTCCAGTCTCCTCTGCATGCCTCCACTGAAATTCTTAACAACCTCATTGGCTCTATCCGATAGCTCGACCAGTTCAAGTACTTCTTCTATTCTCTCTTCCCTCTTAACTTTGTCTATACTGTAAAGTCTGGCATGAAAATCGAGGTTTTCTCTGGCAGTTAGCTCCACATCGAGCGTGGGCTCCTGAAACACAATGCCAATACTCTTTCTGACCAGATGAGAGTCCTTGACCACATCATAACCCGCAACCCGTGCCTTACCACCGGTGGGTTTCATTAAGGTGACCAAGATTTTTATAACAGTGGTTTTCCCTGCACCATTGGGCCCCAGTAACCCAAAAATTTCTCCTTTATTCACTTCAAAACTTACGGAGTCCACAGCAGTGAACCCATCAAATTTCTTGGTGAGATTTTCTACCACAATAGGATCGATATCAGCATCATGTTCCATAGCGAAGAGTTCGGACGTATGTTTATATCCGTTTTTCCCACGGTTCTTAAATTCGATTTTTAATTATCAATCTTCAAGAGTTCATCGCAGCCTGCCTCTGGCTGCCGATATGAATATCCCGGTGAAGCTTAGGGTGGAGAAGATCAAAAAGGCTATTTGGGTGCTCTCTACAAGCATTGGATAGACTTCCAGTGTGATGGTGGCCCTCCCAATCAAGGTGGAGAAGACGAACATTACCAGAGCCATGCTGGTCATCTGACCGGTAAGGCGTGTGGTCCCCACCATAGCCGAGCCGATCCCCAGGAACTTCTTTTCCACCGACCCCATTATGGCGTTGGTGTTGGGAGAGCTGAAAAGGGCAAATGCAAACCCCAAGACCATCAAATTACCGACTATCACGGCCAGAGAAGTTTCTGCACCAATTCTGGAGAAGATGAATAGCCCTGATGATATTATGGCCAGACCCGTTGATACGACAAACCGGGGCTCGATTCTGTCTGAGAGCCAACCGGCGAATGGAGAGCATAAAGCCATCACAACAGGCCTCGCTACCAGAAAAAGGCCCGCCTCCTGGGCGGTATAGCCCTTGATGTACTGCAAAAAGAGGCTCAACAGAAAGGGAATGGCGAATGTGGAAGAGTAAGTTAGTATGGCGGTGAGGTTGGAGAGAGCAAAGGTGATATTCTTGAACAATCTGACCTCAAGCACTGGATGCTCAACCCTGCTCTCGTAGAAGAGGAATACACCCAGCAAAATGAGCCCAATAAGTATTAGGGGTGCTGATGTTTGGGGTTTGAAGTCGGACAGGCCATACATTATGAACAGGATCGTGGTGGAGTAGATTATGGTCCCCATGAAGTCGAATTTCTCTCCTTTTGCTCCTGCCCACTCTCCTTCCAGCCTGCTCATGAACAGAATGGCCAGAAGTCCTACAGGAACAATTATGAGGAATATGCTCCTCCATCCCAGGTTATGGGTCAATATACCTCCCAGCAGAGGTCCCAGAGATAATCCTATGTAAACGGAGGTCAAGTTGATCCCCAGAACCTTTCCTCTTTCCTGCGGAGGAAAGACAGAAGTAATTATGGCTATACCTGTAGCAAATACCATTGCTCCCCCTATACCCTGAAGAACTCTAAAGAAAATCAACATCAAAGTGGAGGTGGATAGAGCTGCCAGCAAGGAGCTTGCAGTGAAAATGGATGCTCCCAGAATGAAGACCAACCTGCGACCCCTGATATCACCCAGCCTCCCCATGGGGACCAGGAACATTGCTGCAGCAAGCAAAAAAGAGGTAGCTACCCACCCCAGTAAAACCGCATCCGTATTGAACTGGTCCCCTATGGAGGGTAAAGCTATATTTACCGATGAGGTGTTGAAGGGTATAGCAAAGGACATGAGAACGACTGCGAATAAGGCGATGGTTTCAGTCCTCCTTTGGATCTCAACACTCCGTATGGATTTGAACATAGTACCTTATTCAATTTTTTGTG
>CAZQTT010000013.1:0-40518 GCA_964596255.1 uncultured archaeon | reverse complement strand
GGGAATACTGGATCGAAGAATTTGAACGCCAAGAGTTGTTAAAATGACTATAATTGTTTTTTAAGGTATTTATAACATGATGAAATTTTAATAAAAAACTGAATTAAGTAACTAAGTTCTGGGTTGAATTTTTTAGAAAGTTTTTTGCCCAGATATTATTGTGCTGAGTGGGTTGTTCAGAGTGAAGCAGATTTAAAAGCATCAAAGGACAGTCTTGAGACTGGTAATTATAACTGGCTCAGTTTTCAGGCTCAACAATCTGCTGAAAGGCTCTGAGTGAAAAAGTTTTTGAAGAACTGAAAGGATTAGCGCAGAAACTTAAGGAAAGATTTAACTGTGATGTTTATCTTTACGGCTCATTTGCGGAGAGAAATATTCCTGAAGGCAGTGATATAGACCTTATAGTTGTTGGCGATTTTAAACAGAGATTCTTTGAGAGAATAGGGAAAATTCTTGAAATGACAGACCTGCCTGTAGAGCCTTTGGCTTACACCAGGGAAGAACTCGAAGAAATGAAGAACAGCAGCCCATTCATCAGAGACGTGCTAAAAAATGCCCAAAATTGGTCTAATAGGTAATCCAATTAAAATTTGGGGGATAATTCTCTTTCAAAAGGAGCTCACACTCTGGCCTCTCCTATTCTATGTCTTAGATCCGATATCTCCTCGAATGAGAAATTTAACTCGTTGATATCCACAAACTTTGATGCATCCAGTACTTCTATCTCTAGTAATTTACCGTCTTCTCCGAAATGTGCTATTAAACCCTCTGTAGCATCCAATGAGTCAACAGGTACTCCTCTCTAAATTTTATCAGTAAAATATCAGAATCAGCAGAGTATTTAATCCTCAAAACAACCACCTTCCATGTAACACAGTCAGAGTCAGGTTTATCCTTAAATAATATACTTTCCCTCTATCTTTCTTATCTAGTTTAGTTATTTCAAACATAGGTTAATCAGAAATACGTTAAGTAACTTCTGGCAATTTCGATCACTTTCTTCAGACCAGCCCACCAACACTGAACAACAGGATTACATTTCTAGCCATCCCCACCAACCCCAGGATTATCAGCACTACTGGCACCATGGCTTTATTCTCAACTCTTCCAGCAATGATAATTAAAAAAATGAGGATTAGGATTTTGAGGGGTATCAGCGTATAGAGGTTGATCAAGGGGTTCAGCTCCCTGAAACCAGTGAGCAGGTTCAGGTAGGTTGTTGCAGTGTCTCCGATTCCATAGAATGCGACTGCTAGAACCCATAAACTACTAATCTTTTGCTGCAATTATTTTCACTTTATACTCGCTTGGTTCTTCAGCATAATGTATGACATAGACCTCTTCTCCATCTGGGCCCGTATCTATCGTTGTTCTCTCTGGAAAAGCTACAAAATTTATTCCCCATTCCTCAGCAGTGTCGTAATTTGCGGGCAGGACTTTTATGCGAACATTGTTCTCTTCCTCATCAGCACTAACAGTTATTTTCTTAGGATAAACCCTGTGGTTTTCCATATTTATAGTATAGCTGCCAGGACTGATCGATATCCCCTCTTCAGAAACATTGATATCCCCTTCGGACATGGAAGCGAACACGACCCCTGTAACACCCAATCCGGCAACAGCAGCAAGCAACACTATTACATATAACCTGTTCATATTCTGGAAAATTTAAAACAATACATAAAATTTTTTATTTTACATTAACTTATTGTATTAATTGTTATTGTAATAGAACCCGGCATGAACAACCCTTTCAGTTTAACGTGAAAAATAAATAGTATGGTATATAACGCAAGCCACCATGAAAATTGTTCTGGCACTAACGGGAGCATCAGGACAGCTATACGGAATAAAAATACTGGAACAGCTCAACAACAGAGAAATTGAAACCCACCTCATAGTATCTAAGCCAGCAGAGATAACATTGAAGGTAGAAACCAGTTACGACATCAATTACCTCAAATCAAAAGCCACAAAATTCTATGATAACGAAGATATTGCAGCCCCTATGGCCAGCGGGAGTTTCAACCACGATGGAATGATTATCGCTCCCTGTACCATGAAAACAGCTTCCAGTATAGCTCATGGCATTACGGATAACCTCATCATCAGGGCTGCAGACGTAACCCTAAAAGAAAACAGAAAGCTTCTCCTGATGGTTAGAGAAACTCCCTTACACGCGGGGCACTTGAGAACATTGTTGACCCTTTCCGAGCTGGGAGCCATCATCATGCCCCCTCTACCGGCATTTTACACCAAACCAGCCAGTATTGATGACATGGTCTCCCAAACAGTGGCCAGAGTTCTGGAAAAATTCCATATCACAACAGATTTCAAGAGATGGGAAGGGCTATAGGGGGCAGTGCTATAATACCTATATGTCTACAAACTATCAAAAAATACGGCTTATTTACTGACTCACACTCCATTTATTTTTCCAGTAATCCTTAATAGCTTCCAGGGCAACCAGTTTCTCTCCGGATAGAAATCTTATACAGGAACTACCCCCGGTAGATATGTGATCCATCCTCCTGCCCATACCGGTTATTCTGGCGGCTGAAGAGATGTGTCCTCCGCCAACGATCGAATAACCAGATTCAGAAACAGATCTAAGGACTTCAGTTGTGCCTAAAGCGAACCTCTCATCCTCGAAAACACCTGAAGGCCCATTAATAACTGCAATATCGTACTGAGGTATAATCTCGCTTAAAGCAGAAATGGTGTTAATACCTATATCCATGATTTTTCCTTGAAGTTCCTCGATAGGAACATCGTTCCTCACGCCACCTACTTCTACTCCATAGTCTACGGGAAGCATTATCCTATCTCTGTAATCCTTCAGCAGTTTTTGCATCTTGCTGTCGTCAACGTCTTCTTTGTTCTCCTGAACCACTTCTTTGTTATCTCCTATATCTTCCCCGTCCAGCATATGGAAGTATATGGCAGTAACACCAGTAAGGACGACTTTTTCGGCAATATTTCCGGTTAAGACGTTCTCCATAACCTTAACCGAGTCCTTTATCTTGGCTCCCCCCAAAATGAATATCTTACTGTCTCTGGAATGAAGGGCGGTGGAAAGAGCCTCAACCTCTTTCTCGATCAATCTACCTCCGACTGAAGGTATAACCGGAACAAAGCCCACCATCGATGCGTTGTTTCTGTGAGATGCTGCAAAGGCGTCATTTACGAACAAATCGAAATGGTCCTTTAATTTGTTTATCATAATAGACTCTGAATGACTTTCAGGGCTCCTATCCATTCTTTCCTCGGAATAGAGCCTTACGTTCTCCAAAAGCAGGACATCTCCATTTTCCATGTTATCTATCTCTTCTATGGCCCTTTTACTGAACATTTCGTCAAGATATCTCATATTTTTCCCCAATATTCTGGAAAAAACCTTAGCGTGGCTGTTTAAAGTAGTGAAGTCTTTTTTTCCTGGCCTGCTCTGGTGGGAGGTTATTACCACTTTGGCATCTTGCAGCTGGTCTAAAGTTGGCAAGTGACCTTCAAACCTGCTTGTGTCCAAGATAGTGGAGTTGACAATAGGAGAGTTAATATCCAGTCTTACAAGAACGCTTTTACCCTCACACTCTACGTCATCAAGTGTGGGCAAACCTTTAATCATTATATTTTTATCTTGAATAGGGTTAATTAACGTTTTTGATTCTATAAATATATTAGCAAATACAATGGCCAATGGCCAGAAACAGACTTTTAGAAAAATAATAAAAAATCCAAAATAGTTATTTATTAATTAAATACCTACTTCCTACTTCTTGGCGAGGGCAATCTCTATTGCTGAGACGTTTGCTTCTCCCTGTTCACTTTCTACCTTTTCGGTGGAAATACTTATATCTTTCACGTCTACATCCGGCAGGAACCTTTTTCTGACGATCTCTGCTACATCAACTGCTCTGCTTATTGCTCTTCCTCTCGCTTTAACTGATACTTCCCCAATCCCACTGTTGAACTGAGTCAACACTGCCAGAACGTAGTTCATAACCGGCTTATTTCCAACAAACACTGCGTTTTCAGCCATTTTTCTACCTCCCTGTTAGTCTTGTTTTTTGTGATTGCTCACAAATCCTAAAGTTATATTAATTTTTCTCACTTTAAATTGTTGATATCATATCAGCTTTTGCTTAACCATTAGCTCTGCATTCAATATGCTGGCTCCTGCGGCGCCTCGTACCGTATTGTGTCCCATAGCCATGTATTTTACAGTGCGGTCCCTATCCTCCCGTATTCTTCCTACAGTTATGCTCATCCCATTGCCTTCATCCCTATCAAGGCGGGGTTGAGGTCTGTCGGGCTCGTACCTCACTTTAATGACTTTTTCAGGTGAAGTAGGGAGGTCAAGAGGTTTTAGGGACTCAAAGGCTTGAACCACATCATCTACGCTGACGTCCCTATCAAATCGGGTCCATAGAGCCTCCAGATGGCCATCGATGACGGGAACACGGTGACAGGATACCGAAACATTGAGGGGAGCAAAATCTATCTCATTTCCATTGAACTTCCCCAGAAGCTTGAGGGGCTCGACCTCGACCTTCTCTTCCTCCCCCTTGATGTAGGGCAACACGTTATCCGTTATACCCAGGGAAGGAACACCCGGATAACCTGCTCCGCTTAAAGCCTGCATGGAAGCCATGGTAACATCCTGAAGACCGAGATTGAGCAGAGGCTTTAAGGTAATGACGAAGACGATGGTGGTGCAGTTGGGGTTGGTGACAATGAAACCATCCCACCCCCTATTCTTTTTCTGCACGTCTACCAGGCCCAGGTGATCGGGATTCACTTCCGGAATGATCAGAGGAATATCTGTTCCCATCCTGAAAGATGATGCATTGCTGGCAACTATAAAACCCTCTTTAGCGAATTCTTCCTCAACTTCTTTCGCCACACTGGATGGAAGGGCAGAAAAAGCGATATCAGCATCCACCTTTTTGGGGTCCAGAGGATCCATCTCCATATCTTTCGCCTCTGGAGGCATGTCTGAAGATACGATCCAGTCAACCTCCTCTCCGTAAGTCTTACCTACTCTACGCTCTGAAGCCGCTAATGACTCTAACTCGAACCAGGGATGACCTGAGAGGAGCTGAATAAACTTCTGACCCACCATACCTGTGGCTCCCAGTACAGCAACTTTGAGTTTGCTCATATGGCTAACCCTTTATCACGTACTTTTAAATTTTGCCCTGAAATTGAAAGATGAAAAGTAAAGATTTAAACCCCAGGTCACATCAGGACATACTACCTAAAAAACATATAACCCCCTTTACCATACTTTTACTTACTTTCCCATTCACCATTTACCGCAAACTTCATAAACTCATTTAAAGAAATAATAGAATAAGCCCTAAATACCAATGGGCCGATAGCTCAGTTGGAAGAGCGCTGCCTTGGCATGGCAGAGGCCTGGGGTTCAAATCCCCATCGGTCCACTCTTTTTGAACACTCTTCTCAGGAGAAAATTTGACTATAAATCCCCCTCCGGTTTGGTAAATTAATGTATGTATGTAAAAAACGAAAATTTTATAGGGAGGTTGAGATTCCTCCATGATGTAACAGGTGGCAGGTGGCTGGGTAAAATAGAACCTGTTCCAATCCCCCGTAGTGTAACCCCACACCCCCATACTTAAACCACTACCACTTTTTATGACCCAGCCACCATTTATCTATATAATCAACAATTCAGTTACTCAATTACTAAATTAAGTTCAGTAACTTAAATACGTATTTGAGTTTAGTACTTGTGTTACAGATAATTATTTAATTTATTACCTAATGGGCAATATTGGAATTTTTGCCGGTGGAGGGTTTAAATGAAAAGATCAAGGTACGAGATAATGCTTGACATCCTTCAGGCCTCAATGGAGGGAGCTACTAAAACAAAGATTGTGTATTCTGCATATTTGAATTTCAAACAGGCAGATAGATACATCTATTTGCTGGTTGAAGGAGGTTTTTTAGCACCAATGGAAGACGGAAATAAGAAGGTTTTTAAAACAACTGAAAAAGGATTGGGATTGCTCAACGATTTTAAAGGTTTTTTAAACGAAATGAGCGATTAAACCTGCACATTGAGCCCAAATTATAAGTTTAAATCTGTTTTGAACTAAGGAAAGAGCTTCAAGCAAGCAAACAGTAACAAAAAATTGAGATTTAGATTTTATCTGGCTCTCAATTCAAACCTTTTCTTCGAAGTAGGTTTTTCCGTCTTTTAACTCACCTTCAACAGTTAGAACCCCTTGATCTCTAACTTCTTCACTCAAGTCTTCAGTCTTAAACTGGGCCACGAGATAGCCGCCATTATAGTCCGTAACCGTTACTTCAGTGGGGTCTGCTCCGTTACAGCTCACGGAATTGGGGTTAATATCTGAGACCTGATATGGCTGTGGCAACTGGATAAAAACCGTAAACTCTCCTTCCTTAGTCAGGTCAAGGTCTTGGGGACTCACTTCAATGATTGCCGATATCTTCTCCATTTCCTGTTCCGTAGCTCCTAAAGCCGGAGAACTCTCAACACTTTCCATATCTTCATCTGAACCCCTGTAAACTATTCCTACCTGCATGACGAAGGTGGAAATCAAAATTATTATTGTGAGGTACAATGTGGCCATACTGACTATTCGCTTTCTGCTTCTTTCTTTCATGCTTCTCAACCTCCGTAGTAACATTTGATTGCAACTTTAAAAACTCACGGAAAACATCATGATGATTTGAGAGAGGGTTTTAGTTTTATTTTTAATGGAGATTTTAGCTTAGCCATTACCATTGGTTATTCCAAAAGAAAAAATAACATTAAGTTGAATCGTAGGTAGTGAACATGTTGAAGGCTCTGTTGGGTTTAATCCTTCTCAGCCTGGCAATAGTGTTTGCAGGCTGTCTGGAAGAAGATAGAATGGCCACGCCAACTCCTGTAGAAAGCCCTATGAGCGAACAGACACCAACCACGTCACCAACTACTACTCCTACTCCTAAACCTACTCCAACTTCTGCCCCTAGGACCCCTATAGAACCCCCAGAAACTCCTCTACCCCAGTATGAATACGATTTAGAGTATAAAGCCCAGGTCATTGGAGTAGTAGATGGGGACACTGTTGATGTTATAGTATATCCAGATAATAGAGAAGAGCGTCTGAGGTTTCTGGGAATCGATGCCCCTGAACCGGTTGCTGTGAGGAATAGCCCCGGAGAATATGGCAATATAACCGATATTTACTGTCTGGAGAACTGGGGCCAGTCAGCCAAGCAACATCTCCAATCTACTATTGCTGGGAGGATTTGTGAGATCGAATTCGATCGACAGGCGGGATTTCGAGATGAATATGGTAGGGTTTTAGCTTATGTTGACTACAATAAGGACATCAACGCAGAGTTGGTTAAACTGGGTCTGGCCAGGGTCTATACTGAAGAGGACTTCGATAAAGAATCTGAATACCTCAACTTCCAGGAGGAAGCGAAGGAAGAAGGGATGGGTCTGTGGAACTGCAAGGACTAACCTTTTTTATTTAAACCTTAAACAGCATAAATTCACTGGCAAAAGCTGTAACCTGAAAGTAGCTATCAAACGAGTTCGAAAGGATACCGCAATCGTTTTTAGGCCGCGTCATATGTAAAACTCTGTGATGTGGTAAAATGGTTTCTTCGTGGAAAACCGGACTAATCTACCATCAGGATTTTTTGCTTCACGAGCACTCCTCTACTCACCCGGAGAGAAGGGAACGGTTGATGTACACCATGGACCAGCTGGAAGAAGAAGGGATATTTGAGCTGCCGGAGATAACCGTTTATGAGCCCCATAAAGCGACTATGGAAGACCTCTTGAGAGTGCATTCCAGGGACTACATTAACAGGTTGGCCGGAATGGGTAAGGGTTTGGCTATAGACAGGGAAGGTGAAACCATTGCCCAGGATGTAACATTTGAGCAGGCGAGACTTGCCGCAGGTGGAGCGATTCTGGGTGGAGAGCTAATTGTAGAGGAGAAAATAGACCACTCGTTTGTTATGGCCAGACCTCCAGGGCACCACGCTTCTGCCTCTCATGGTCATGGTTTCTGCTTCTTGAACAGCACCGCTATAATGATCAGATATCTTCAGGAGAAACATGGAATTGAAAGAGTGTTGATCTGGGACTGGGACGCTCACCACTTCGATGGAACACAATCCATCTTCTATGAAGACCCCTCAGTACTCACCATTTCTACCCACCAGAGCGGTAAGACCCTATTCCCGGGAACGGGGTTTATTGAGGAAGTTGGACTGGGTGAGGGAGAAGGATACAACGTGAATGTCCCCCTCCCTCCGGAAACCTCTAATGAAGGCTATCTCAAGGTGGTCAACGAAGTGTTCATCCCTTTGGCAAGGGAGTTCAAGCCGGATATGCTGGTGGTGGAAGCTGGTCAGGATAATCACTTCACCGACCCCATCACCATGCTGGATTTGACCGCTCAGGGTTATGCCCAACTAATGGAAAACGCGGTTGATATGGCCTCAGAGCTATGCGACAATAGATTGGTAGCGGTTCTGGAGGGTGGTTACGGGGTTGAAGGAGGTTTGCCCTACACAAACTTGGCGGTGATAGCCAGTCTTGCGGGACTGGATACCACTAGCATAAGGGAGCCAGAAAACTACCAACTGCCTGACAGGAACGCCAATCTGGATGTCATTGAAAAGATCATTGGTAAGGTCAGGGAAGTGATCTCAAAATACCACCACATCTAATGCGGGCGTTAAACCGTCTTCAGGTGTACGGTCATAGTGATTACAATTTGTAGGCTATCCGCTAACTATTTTATAGTTTGTGAGCAAACTCATGGAGGCTGAAGAGGTATCACCTCAGGATTTAGTTCCTCAGCTTCCTTCTGAATCCTAAATACCTCTTCAGCCACTGTCTTTTCCCAAATCTTATGATGATAATACATTTTCCAAAATCTTTAAGTAAAATGATGATTATAATCCTAATTACACACCCCTCCAACCGGCAGCCCACCGTTAACCGCGGTGGGCCAATTTTAAAAAAGGGGGAATCACAATTACCAATTCACCTTCAGATTCCCCCTTTACCCCTCTCTATATTACTCAAACCTGTAGTCCAAATTTTTGAGATTTACACTAGTAGATATGATAGTAAGACGCTCAACATCTCAGTTTGTTATTCAACGGACTGCATCTTGCCATATGACATCAAATTCAACTTCTACTACATTTTTATAATTGAATATTCTGAGCCTTTATTTTTTGCTTATTGACCTGGTTTCAAGAAGTGCACTTGATAAACCGGATTTAGAGGATTTTATTTTGATCTATGGTTATAGTTCTTGAAATTCAAATCTGGAATCTTTTAGTTCTCCATCATTTTGTGTACTTTAGCTCTAAAAGCTTAGAACCGATCCTGCACCTATTGACGTGAACTTTTCACCCATTAAGAAGGAGAGTATGGCTTCAGCTTTGAATCCGGTGCAGTGGCAGGGAGCGATAAAATCAACTTTATTATCCAGCCACCTCCCCAGCTCTGTGACCTCTTCGTCCTTCAAGCTTATCAAGTGCGTACCACCCACGATACGCTTGATATCGTCTCCAGTGACCTCTTCGGCATATCCTACTGTGTTCCTCAGGCCAGCATGACAGCATCCCAGAAGGAGCACAACTCCATCCCTCGTCTTTATGGCCAGAGCCTGATCATCCAATATGTCATCTCCCACCTTCTCTCCATCCTTTATGATATGACTGTTCAATCTACCTCCCTTGTGCTTTCGAGGTATTTCTCCTAAGGCCCACACGTTTTTACTCACTTCGGCAGGGCCTTCGTGCTCTACGACCCTGGCAAGAGATTCAACCTCTTCTTTCCGGTAGGGCATTCCGATGTACTCTTCTTTTAAGTATCGGGGGAGCCAGGCGTGAGGATGCAGATAAACTTCTGCATTCAGGATTCTTAAAATGTCCAGCAGCCCTGTGGTATGGTCATAGTGTCCATGACTGATAATCACTTTACCTACCTTGCTTAGAGGAGCTCCCAACAGCTGAGCGTTATGGTTGACCACTCTTTTACCTGTATCAAATAAAATAACCTCACTGTTAACTTCCACAAGAGCGGTAAAACCCCACTCCCCCAGCAGATTTTGGGGCCTATTCTCTACCACCTTGTTGTCCGAAAGGATGTAAACCTGCATACCCCACCTTGTTGTGCACTACAAAAAGCTTTATTCTCTGCATAATGCTGCGATATATTTATTAACCCCCTAAGAATGTGCTTCATGTACCAATTTACAGTCAAACATAGAGAAATAGTTAGTTTAATTGGCTAATACTGGAAGGTGAAAGTATGAAATCATCGTATGCTTACATCAGAGACGCATGGAAGAATCCTGACGAAAGTTATGTAAGATCATTAATGTGGGAAAGACTCCAGCAGTGGAGAGACGAACCCTCAGTTGTAAGAGTTGAAAGACCCACAAGATTGGACAGAGCAAGAGCCATGGGATACAAAGCAAAGAAAGGCATTATTGTAGTTAGGTCCAGGGTTAGAAGAGGTGGAAGAAGGACCACCAGACCCATCAGAGGGAGAAAAACAAGGGGAATGCATGTCGGCAGGAAAACTCCAAAGAAAAACCTGCAACTTATAGCCGAAGAAAGAGCATCCGATAAACACCCAAATATGGAAGTACTCAACTCTTATCCCGTGGGCGAAGATGGCAAACACAAGTGGTTTGAGGTTATTCTAATAGACAGGGATCATCCTGCTGTAAAGACAGACACTCAGATGGCCAATCTCTCTCAGAAAAAAGGAAGAGCATACAGAGGATTGACATCTTCAGGAAGAAAAACAAGAGGACTGAGAGCCAGAGGAAAGGGTGCTGAAAAGGTTAGACCCAGCCACAGGTCTAATTTCCGCTCATAACTCAATTCTTCATTTTATGAATGTAGAGAGAATAACTGCTTCCGCAGTAGTTTATTCTACCGAGAGCGAGGAAAAGGTATTGCAGGCCTTCGAGAATCTGTTCCCTTTTGACCCCCAGATTGAAGTAATGAATGTCCAGGGGCACTACGGAAATCCCATGCAACTTCTGAAATCAGAAGTGACCAAAAAAAAAGAAGTAAAGGAATTGTGGAGTTTTTTGATGAACAGGCTGGGGGAGCAAAAGAACGCTTTATTGAACACTATTGAAGAGAAACTGGACGAAAACAACGTCTTTCACCTCAGGCTATCAAAACAGCAGGCATACCAAGGGTCTATTGAGATTACTGAAGGAGGAGACAACATCAAACTGAAGGCAAAAATTGTCTCCTACCCTGCCAAAAGAGAGAAAGCCCTAAAAACCTTAGAAGAATTGCTGTCCCAGACATGAACGTAGATTTCGTGAGATTCGACCCCCCCGCTATTGGTGAACTGTTGGGAGTTGAAAATTTTGTGATGTTCACTGAAAAGCCAGAAAAACCGGAAAAACCGGAAGAGTTAGGGGAAACTGGTGGATATCTGTTGAAATGTGATGATGTAGGCCAGTTGTTGTCCGGTCTGAAAAAAGCCAAGAACAATTGGCTGATAGGGGTGATGAGCAGTAATATTAAAGTCAATAAGGAAGCGGTTATGCGTAAAAAAGTTGATGTGCTCCTCGACTCCCCGGAGAGAAGAATTGATTACGCTACCTTGAAACTGGCTGGTGAAAAGGATGTTGCAATCGAACTGGCGATCTTCAAGTTCTTGAATATCTGGGGCTTAAAGAGAACCAAGATTTTTGAGGAGACAATCCAGACCATAAAGGTGATAAAAAAATTTGGTGTCCCTTTCGTGTTATCTTCGGGAGCGAGCAAATGGTACGAGCTCCGCAGTAAAAGGCAGATTTACGAATTCTTCTCCTTTTTGGGTGCCGATGAAGCTAAAGAACACCACCATATGAAGAACCTGATGAGAAGGTTTACCGACCCTGATTATATTGCAGAAGGACTGGAGATCATAGCGGAGGACTGAAAAAGCTTTTTTTTGGAGGATAATGATGAAAGGTTTACCCCCGGTGTTGAGGAAGAGAAAAAGATATATTGCTTTCAGACTCATCTTTAATCATAATATCTCGGAGCCTGAAAACAGCTCCAATTCCCAAAGGACTGAAATTGAAACAAAGGATTTGGCGTTAGCCATATGGAACAACCTGATATCTCTGTTTGGGGATTACTATAGCGCCAGTTCCGGTCTGTGGCTGGAAGAATTTAATGAGGAGTATGGAATCCTCCGATGTTACAACCATGCGGTTGATAAGATTAAAGTAGCATTAACCTTAACCGCAAAAGTAAGTGGAGTGAATGTAATCCCCGTAATCTTGGGAGTAAGTGGAACGATTAAAAAGTGTAAAAGTAAGTATATTGGAGGTGTAAAGAATGCAGATGCCGCAAATGGGTTATGATAGAGCTATTACGGTATTCAGTCCGGATGGCAGATTATTTCAGGTCGAATACGCTAGAGAGGCTGTTAAGAGAGGTGCAACAGCTATCGGTGTTAAAACAACGGATGGAGTAGTTTTGATCGCTGATAGAAGAGTAGCCAGCAGGTTACTGGAAGCAGATGCCATTGAGAAGATATTCAAGATTGATGAGCATGTCTGCGCTGCCACATCCGGTCTTGTTGCTGATGCTCGTGCTCTGGTCGATAGGGCTCGAATTGAATCCCAGATAAATTGGTTGACTTATGATGAATCCATATCAGTGAAGGAATTGGCCAAGAAGATATGTGATTTTAAGCAGCAGTTCACCCAGTTCGGGGGTGTAAGGCCTTTTGGAGTTTCCCTGCTAGTAGCAGGAATTGATGATAAATCTCATCTCTATGAAACCGACCCCAGTGGAGCTCTCCTGGAGTATAAGGCTACTGCCACGGGAGCAGGAAGGACCGTGGTTTTGGAGCATCTGGAGAACCACTACAAAGAAGATATGGCTCTGGATGACGCAATTAAGATGTCCTTGATCGCTCTCGGAAAGGCGATAGAGGGAGAGCTCACTCCAGAGACGGTGGAGATAGGCATGGTAAAGATGGAAGATAAGAAGTTCCAGGAGCTGACCATTGAAGAATCTAAACCATACGTTGAGCAGGCCAACGAAGAACTAAAGAAAGAGCTGGGTAAATAAAGCACGTAAAGCACGTAAATAATCATTTGGTGTAGTTAGATGGTATCCCTGGATAATGCGGTTGTAGCCAAACTCAAAAGACATGGAGAGAATTTTGAGGTACTTGTAGACCCGTACTTAGCCAGGGATCTCAAAGAAGGCAAGGAAGTGGACTTCGAGAATTTACTGGCTGCTGAAGAAGTGTTTAAAGACGCAAGTAAGGGCGATAGAGCATCTATTGAAGACCTGGAGAAAGCATTTGGGGAAAGCGACATTCAAAAAATTATTGCCAGAATAATCGAGGAGGGTGAGGTTCAGATAACTGCTGAGCAGCGAAAAGAAATGCAGCAGCAGAAAGAGAGGAGGATCGTTGACTTCATCAGCAAGAACACTGTCGATCCCAAATCAGGCACTCCTCACCCACATGACAGGATTAGGCGAGCGATGGATGAAGCCAAAGTTCACATTGACATCTTTAAATCTGCTGAAGTTCAGGCCAGAGAGATCGTCAAAAAGATCAAACCCATCATACCCCTAAGGTTCGAGGAATTGGAGGTTGCAGTCAAGGTACCTCCCGAATATGCAGGTAGAGCCAACCAAGCCATTCACTCTTTTGGAAATATCACTCAGGAAGAATGGCAACAGGATGGAAGCTGGATATGCGTGTTGAGGATCCCTTCTGGACTGCAGACAGATCTTATGGATTTGTTGGGAAGAGTGACTAAAGGCGAAGCAGAAACAAAAACACTGAGGAGGATTTATTGATGACCCGGAAAATAGTACTGCCAGGAGATCTGCTGGCACCAAATCCCAAAGCAGCAGGTTATGGAACTTATGTTGATAGTGGTAAGGTTTATGCCAGAATAATGGGTTTATTCGATAAGAACGATACAGGAGTAAGAGTAATCCCATTAAAAGGCAAATACATGCCTTCAGTGGGCGACATAGTTATAGGTGTTGTAAGAGAGGTTTCTTCAAGTGGGTGGAACGTGGATATTTACTCTCACTATCCTGCTTTTCTCCCTCTTTCGGAGAACCCTGATTACAAGCCGGCGAAGAAAGTCGAGGACGTGCTGGATATTGGAGACTCCATTGTCGCCAAAGTCCTCAATATCGACCCCAGGTTGAGCATCACCTTGACCATGAGAGAAAAGGTGTGCAGATCGGTAAGATTTGGAAGGATTGTAGCTATAAACCCCGCCAGAGTCCCCAGAGTCATTGGAAAGAAGGGGAGCATGATAAAGACCCTCAAGTCGGAGCTGGGTATCCAGATACTTGTGGGTCAGAACGGCCTCATCTGGCTGAGTGGGGATGCAAGGAAAATTGCTGATGCTGAAAAGGCAATATATATGATAGAAGAAGAAGCTCACACTGAAGGTCTTACTGATAGAATTATCGAGCTCATAAAAAGTAGGAGAGGGGAAGAAGAATGACGGATAATGGAGAAAAACAACTTCTGATTGATGGTAAAAGATTAGATGGCAGGGAACTCGATGAGCTCAGACCGATAAAGATCGAGTCTGGAAACCTCAAGAGAGCTGATGGTTCCTGTTATCTTGAAATGGGTAATAATAAAATAGTTGCAGCAGTTTACGGTCCCAGAGAAGTGTTTCCCAGACATATGCAGGACCCCAGCAGAGCTGTAATAAGGTATAGATACAGCATGGCTCCTTTTAGCGTAGACGAAAGAAAGAGACCCGGTCCGGATAGGAGGAGCCTGGAAATATCCAAAGTTAGTCGAGAAGCGTTTGATCTGGTTGTTATGAAAGAATTTTATCCCAAATCAGGGATAGACGTATTTGTTGAAGTTCTGCAGGCTGACGCTGGAACTAGAACGGCCTGTATAAACGCAGCTACTGTTGCACTGGTGGATGCCGGAATCGCCATGAAGGGAATGGTATCTTCTGTCGCAATAGGAAAAATAGACGGTAAAATTGCCCTCGATCTTTTCAAGGACGAAGACAACGAGGGAGAAGCCGATGTACCCCTGGCGTTCATAGTAAGAGACGGAGAGATAAAATCCATGGGACTAATTCAAATGGACGGCAAGATGACCTACGAAGAGCTTAAACAGGGAGTGGAAATGGCCAAGAAAGGATCTCTGGAAATATACAACCTTCAGAGAGATGCCATACTTCGGAAATACGCTACTGAGGAGGTGGAGGAATAATGGGCGAAGATATTCTTTCGGATATTAAAAGAGATTACATTTTGATGAAGTTAAAGGAAAAGGAAAGAGTCGATGGAAGAAAGGTAGATGAGTACAGAAATATTAACATCGAAACCAGAACCATCTCTAAAGCTGAAGGCTCTGCCCAAGTCAAACTGGGCAACACCCAGGTGGTTGTAGGGGTCAAGATGCAGACCGGTGAACCATTCCCCGACAGACCAGAAAAAGGAGTTATAATCACCAATGCCGAACTAGTCCCTCTGGCTTCTCCCACTTTTGAACCCGGGCCACCCGATGAGAACTCCATTGAACTGGCGAGAGTTGTGGATAGGGGTATTAGAGAGAGTGACTGCATAGATCTGGACAGCCTGTACATTGAGGAGAACAAGGTGTGGATGGTCTTTGTGGACATACACGCCATTGACGATGACGGTAATTTGATGGATGCTTCTGCCATAGCAGCTATCGCAGCCCTTCTTACCACCAAGGTTCCGGCAGAGAACTTCGAATTAGGTGAAGACTATCCTCTACCCATTCGTGACCTGCCCGTGAGCGTAACATCGCTGGTGTCTAATGATACCATCCTGGTCGATCCCAGTAGAGATGAAATAAGCGTGGGAAATCACCTCATTACCATTACATCTGATCAGAACGGGAATGTGGTATCCATACAGAAGAGTGGTAGCTATCCTCTCAGTGAGGAAAAATTTTATGAACTCATTGAAATCAGCTTGAAAAAAGCCAACGAAATCAGGGAGATGCTGGAAGAAGTTTAATAGCGTTGCCGAAAAACTACATAGAAGGGGATGAACCATGGGAAAAAAGAAAGTAAAAGCCTCTGGGAGATATGGAGTAAGATACGGCCTTAGAACCAGAAGAGGAGTTGACAAGGTCGAAGAACGCCAGAGAAGAAAATATGTTTGTAAGAGATGCGGAAAGAAGACCATCAAGCGCACAGGTACGGGAATATGGTCCTGCAACAGCTGCGGCTATAAATTTGCAGGCGGAACATATGTGCCACGAACACCAGCGATGAAGATTGTAGACCAATCCATGAGAAAAACAAGAAGCCGAGTGTAAATTCAATTCAATAAAGGTGTGATTCATGAGTTATATTTGCCTTGTTTGCGGGTCTGAAGTCGATGTAGATCTGGAAAGGAATTTGATCCAGTGCACCAAATGTGGAAACAGGATTCTAATGAAACCCAGACCCCCCGCACTAAAGAAAAGAGTTAAGGCAGAATAGCTCTCCATTATTCGATAAACTCACCAAAAACTCCTGAAACTTTTTATTTGTTTAATATGGGGTTTTTGGCCTGGAACTTTATCTCATATTTTAGAGTAAAAGATTTGGGGGGGGATCATATGCGTATGCGGGATGCACTTTTAGAGCAGAATGTAGGGGGATACGATTTATACTTGAGAACCATTATTGGTCTGGTCTTCATCATTGGGTTGTCTATGGACTATTTTATAGGCTGGCAGTGGTTGGCAGCTTTAATCGGTTTTGTGGGGCTTTTTACGGCTATTACCAGACACTGCACACTTTATAATGTTTTAGGGTACAGCACGGCAAAAGGATAGTTTGGGAGAATCTCATGGAGAGAAAAATAACAGTAGCCTTAACCTCTCACCGGGTGGAGGAGTTAAAACAGCTAAAAGAAGAGGCCAGGAAAAACCAGGTATTTATTCTGGAAGAGCCGGAAAATAAATCTCTTTACCAGTTCTTTGAAGGAGAGCTAAATGCTGAGGAGTATATTGACCACATTAACACTTCCTTTCCTGTATTTACTCACAATTATGTGCATTTGCTTAAAGAGCTATACAATGAAGGTTTAGAGATTGTGCAGATAGATCCCTACTCCCAGAACCTGGAAGAGATCTACAGGGACATTGAAAAAGGCGGCCATGGAGATCTGCAGGGCAAGGAAATGGACGTGGTCCGGAAAGTGGAAAAAAGAGTTACCTATACCTGGCTAAAGTACCACCAGGAATTTCTCGACCAGAATTTCGATGAGATCGTCAAAGGGACTGTTCTATTTGCCAGAGCTGATGCCCAGAGGTTCAGATCAAAGGATCTTATGAGAGCCAGACACGTAGTTAGATCTCTGGAGAGTGTTGAATGCGGCAACATCCTTGTGGAGGCAGGCAGGATGCATTTTCTCCTTCCAGAATTTTTGAAGAAAATGGTGGAGGATTCTTACATAGAAACTGTTGATCTGGTGGAGCGGACAGCCAGTTCATGTGGTCTTGAGCTGGTGCAGAATCCGGGGAATGTTCTAACCGAAAAATTCATTCTGGATGAAAAGCTAACAGATGATGAAGCGAACTTGATGGCTGCACAGGGTTTGATATACATCTCTCTCATAAAGAAAGAAGAGATGCTCCCCAAAGACGAAAAATGTCCTCACCTCAAAGATGAAGTTGAAGTGGCAAGACACGCCAACAGTCTGAGCTATGAAGAGTGCAAAGAAGAATTTGAGCGGATATGGGGATTTAATTAAAAGCTTTTAAATCCCTAAACTAATTAGATTTTGGATATGGGTAAGGGTAAGTTGACTGAGAGGCAGATTGCCGATTACTTTCACCGCAGCTACACCGCAGTTGATGGGCTGTGGTTCATGAAGCTGGAAGAAGAATACGGTTTTGACAGGGCGCTTGAGATCGATAGGAGGGTGTGGGAGATACTCCCCAAGATACAGGCCCGCAAACTGAAGTCCATTCTTGATGTGGATGATGGGTTAGAGGCTCTTATGGAATGCTTGACCACCAAACTCCATCTTGAGGGATTTAACTTTGAAACTGAAGAATATGAGAGAGGATTCAGAATCATTGTCCATAAATGCCCTTGGCATGAGTTGATGGTAAAATCCGGGAGAGAAGAGCTCTCGGGGAGAGTGGGGAATGTTATCTGTAATACGGAATACCCCGTGTGGGCATCCGAATTCGGTGATATAAAATTCGATCTGAAAGAGAAGACCTGCGATGGTTCGAGCCGCTGTACACTCGATTTTAGGTTATGGCAGGAGTAACTCAGGGTGAGTTAGTTGGCAGTGAAGAAAGTGCTGATGCTGGGAGACCCCAAATTAAGAGAAGAAAGTTCTCCAGCCGAGTTTGGTTCTGAAACAAATAAGATAATTCAGGACCTCAAGGATACCCTAACCCATCTTCAGCAGACGAAGGGGATAGGGAGGGCTTTAGCTGCTCCTCAGATCGGCCATATGAAAAGGATAGTTTATGTTCAGACTTCAGGCAAAACCTTTGTGCTGGTTAACCCCCAGATAGTGTGGAAGAGTGAGGAGATGGTCGAGGTGTGGGATAGCTGTTATAGTTTTGACGTAGCCTTTTTTGTGGGGATTGAGAGATATAAGAGCGTTGAGGTTGAGTATCAGGATGAAAGCGGAGATTTTAGGGTTGAAAGGTTCTCTGACGATTGTGCGCCACGAGGCTGCACGAGAGATGGGGGTAGGCCCCTCGGAGCCGGTTTGCAGGAGCAGGCTCCAAATCGCCTCAAGCTGCATGTGTAAAGAGCGCATGTAGTGAGCGTTGAGGAGAAGGCACGGCAAGACTGTGTCAGATAGGGTATGAGGAGACGAGTGTGAGCGAACCACTGAAGAGGTGTCGAAAGCGTATGGATGATGTCAAAACTGGGGGCAGTCGTTACTCCAGGATAAGTCCGGGGGGAACCTGCTTACTGCCCGGGCGGCATCCGGCATAAAGGTGGCGTGAACTTGTACCAGGCTTTCGTGCGGAACGTGGGAACCTGTCGCCCTGATGCGAAGGGAGAAACTCAAGTGTAGGTCCCATGAGAGTGAGAGTACCGATGCAGGGCACAGGGGCGGAACAACTCGTAGTAGTGAGGAACTCCCGTAATGGGGAGGGAGCGAAGGGGTTGTGTTGTCTGATCTTACTGGCTGGTCAACCAGGGGGTGAACAGTCATGCGGCCAATACCGTGAAGAACCTGTTCAGCCAGGAGAGGGAAGAACCAATGAGTAAGATAAAGCCGTTTAGTATTTCCGAAGAAGTAGTTTGGGAGGCCTATGAACGGGTAAAGGCCAATAAAGGTGCGTGGCCCTTTACCCGGTCTTCCAACATTTAGATCGAATACTGGCCAAGTGGGCTGCTCGGAAATATAAAAAGTTGAGGGGCCATCTGCGGCGTGCAGCGGGTTGGCTCAGGTCAATAGCCAATAATGAGCCAGACCTGTTTGCACATTGGCAGATGTTCCGTCGCTCAACGGCTGGATGATATGAGCCGGATGAGCTGAGAGGTTCACGTCCGGTTCTGTGAGGGCGTAGGGGTGAAATTCCCCCGCGCTACTCGACTATCGGAGCTTTTGCAGCATGAGATCGATCACCTTTACGGTGTGTTGGCTACTGACCATTTGAAGGATGTCAAAAAGATCATCTCCAGAGAGGAGTGGGAGAAGCGGTATAGAGAGTAGGATTGACATTAAATATCTAATAAAAGTAATTGAAGTTAAGCTTTTTATTAAAAAAGGTAGTTTTACTCTGCAATCACTTTCAACAAAACCGGTGATTTTATAAATATCGTACTCTAATATTCTCACATAATATGCTAGCTACGGAACCGATAAAGGGTTTAGAGGAAAGGATTGCCGAACTTTATTCAAAAAATATTATTGATGATATAACTTATAGTGTCTTTATTGATGAGTGTGAGAGAATAAAAAAAGAGTTAAAGTATTTTGAAATACAGGAAAGAAGGTATAGGAAGCCTAGCGGTGAAAAAATTCCTGAAGAGAGAGTTGAGAGTCTTGTAAAAGATTTTTCAATACTTGATATCATAATTGAATGTATTGAAGATAATAAAATTGATACATCTCGTAAAGAGTTTATTTTAGAACTTATTATGAAATTGGAGGAGTTTAATAAAATAAGCATTTTAATCATAAATGAGGGAGTGAATTTCTCACCAACTTGTTTTCCTTTATCACAAGGTAAAGATTTAGTTTTTATAGTATTAATACCTAAATCCCCAGATTATCTTTCTGACAATCTCGTTGGTTTACTGGCTCATGAAGCTTGCCATAGCCATAATATCATAAAAAGTTTTACTGAATCAACATTTTCTTATGAAAGAAGGAAAATTGGAGAGATGCTGGCTGATATAATGGCTTACGCAATGATAGAGTTTGCCTTCTCGTATTCAATAAATTATTATGTCCAAAAAATTTTAGATTTTGGTAATCCTAAAAGGAAATCAAACCATCCATCGTGGAATGCAAGAGTTAAGTTACTTGGTCGGGTGACTAATGTGCTTTGGGATAGTGACGACCTTAAAGAAAGAAATAATTCGTTCCTTCAGTCATCAATTGGGAGTTTTTCTAATCAAGAACTGTCAGAAGAAAATATTATTAATAAAGGCTACAAAGAGGTTAATAATTTATATGGAACTCTCGCAAATCTTAAGTTAGATGAGTATATGCTTAAGAACATTAAAGACTTACAAATAAATGATATTAAGGGCCAAGTACAAACATTATCAATCATTCAAAGGGTGGTCTTAGAATGTTAGGAAAATTCTCTGAAGCAAGGATTACATTAACAGAGTTAGAGGAACTTGAAGATATCATCTGGAAAATATATGATGAAAAACAATATTCGATTCAAGATAAAGCTTATTTAGAAAAACTACCAGGAATTCTAAGTTTCTGTGAAATATCTGATAGAGAAATTGGGTTGTGCGGAGATATATTAAAGGAGATGTTAAGAATACCTGAAGATTTTAAAGTGAGAGAGATGAATACTTTATTGAGATATATACATATATGTGAAAACTCTTTAGAATCCTTTATTGACGATTTTGACCACTCAGAACTAATCAACACATTTATTCCAAAGGAGAAATATAACAGATACCTTACTATGTTTAAAAAGGACATATATGGTACTCGAAGCCCGGATATTAAAGAGAAAATACGTAGTACAGTATATGAATCTCCGGGACATTATGTTTATGAAATATTCAGACATTTACTTAAAAGTAACAAAGTGTCATACAAAACAGTTCTTAATTACGTACATAAACTGGAAGATGAGGGAGAGATTTTGACAATTGGTGGCCCTCAGGGTGTTGAGCGTTATTGTTTTCCGGAGCCCAATAGAATTGAGGATAGGAGTAAATATTATGGAGGCCCTTTTGCAGTTAAGGGGGAAGTTGAGGAGTATATAACTTACCAATTTAAGACAAAAGGGACTTTTAGTGAGTTATACGACTTTTACATAGTCAATAACCAAACAAGTCCTAAAATGATACTTGCTGTGGATTGGGGGGTTGATTTACCTATTGAATCATCACTTATTATTAGAACTTTTGGATTCATTTACTCTTTCGAAAAATTTACCCAAAAAGAAGGCTATTACCCTGAGACTGAGTTTGATAAATTAGACTTCTTACGTTGTGTTAGAATTGTTAAAGAAGAAGAAAATGAGATTATATGGGAACACTCAAAAGGCATACCTAGATTTGAAAATCTTGCCTAATGCTCCGGTTGGATTGCCCTAAATACTATATATTCAAGTTTACCAAAATTGAATTCGTAGGAGAACTTAATAATGCCTTTATCAAAAGCATAAACCTTTAAGTTCTCTGCTTGGTCTGCTACCTTTGATGCTATATTCAAACCATATGGTGTTATCCAAGTTTTAGATTTTCCGCCTCTTGTCTCTCCCTCAAGGACACTTAACGGTTTTGTTTGAGATTCTAAAGAGAATTCTATTCTATTTTCAGCAATTCTAAGCTCTATTGGGTTGAGGTCATCCTCTCCCAAACCTTTAAAGTTCTCATAAACTACACGAATATTGCTTGGATAATTGATATTTATTCGTGGAGAAGTTGCGAAGTCTAAGTCTCGTATGTACTTTGGTACCTCCTTTCTTACAGAAGGCACATCTCTAAGAGACTCCTCATGAGATGATTCTGTACCTTTAACCTTTAAATATAATATTGGGTAGTCAACCACCAAAATGATACTTCTCAATTCCTTTAAAGAAGATTTAGCCGCTAAATCTATTTTACCTCGAAATCTTTTAAAAGGTACTGTAATGTTAAGTTGTTCTTCTATATCAGGGTATTCATCAAAGGTATTAGAAAAGATATCCAACTCAGAAAAAAAGACTGTGGGTATCAGTCCAAAAAGATTTAAAGAGTCTTTTCTTATGCTGACACATAAATCTTCCATCTTGTCTTCAAATCCATCCCTTATCACTTTAATTATTTTATCTATATGTTCGTTTTGCGAAAGAAGCTCTATTTTTTCCTCTCTCATTCTTTCACCATATCCTATTAATATGAAGGTTTTATAAAGTACTTTTTTCTTATCTCATTTATTTAGTCTCCTGATATTATTATAAAATACTTAAAGATTTTTACTTATATGAATCAATTTGGATTACACTTTAATCAACTATTGTTCAAGCAAAAACTTGGATATTAATGATAAAAAAGTAAAATAAAGAATGTATAAAGAAGGATAAGGAATTTAAAAAGAATGCGGACCCGCCGGGAATTGAACCCGGGTCGAGGGGTCCGAAGCCCCTCAGGATATCCTCTACCCTACGGGCCCATTGTCTTTCAGTGTTCTATCTTACCTTCTTTTCCTTTATTTAATAAACTTGTTTGCTTATCGCTCTTTCTTGGTAACACCACTGTGGAAAATGGTAATACTCATAATCATAATATGATGAGGAACCCCTTTGTTTCCTGTGGAGATCACATCAAAATCAGTAAAACCGGTCTTTTTTAGAATAGTATCCAAATTATTTATGCTCGAACTGAAGGCTTGTAGCGGTCAGCTTGAATTTGTTTTTGAGCTCTTTTACCAGTTCTCGCCTTATCTCTTTTACTTCACTCAGTTTCATGTCCCCCACAACGATGTGAGCATCTATAGCCCTCACATTGGAGCATAAAGCGTAGGCGTTGACTGAATGGACATCCTCTACTCCCGGAAATGAGAGCAAGAACTCTCTGACGTCGCTAATATCTATGTCTGGAGGCACTCCATGCAGAAGGAGGATGGAGCTCTCTCTAATCAGCTTGATAGCGTTATAACCGATGAACACTCCTATGAACATGCTGATAAGGGAATCCACCAGGGTCTGACCCGTAAATATAATGATCACCCCGCCCAGTATGACCGCAATACTCGCCAGCGAGTCCGAAAAGGCGTGGAGATAAACTCCTTTCACATTTATGTCGTGTTTATGCTCCGCATGAAGCAACTTCACCACGTAGAGGTTCCCTACCAGCCCAACCACTGCCGCCGGTAAGAGGAAGTAGGCGTCGATCACTGCTCCTTCCACTATCCTCCTGTAAGCCTCGGAGAAGATTATGGCCACAGCGATCAGGAGGAGCAGTCCATTGGCGAAAGAAGCCATGACCTCAAACCTATGGTATCCCAGGGTGAATCTATCGTCACAGCCCTTTCTGGAGATTCTAACAGCAATCAAGGCGATAAGGGCAGAAAAAATATCGGTGAAAACGTGGAGAGCATCGGTGAGGAGGGCCAGTGAGTTGGATATCAACCCAAAGACGATCTCCAGGATGAGGATGAAAGCACTTAAGAACAGTACTTTCTTGATAAGCTTCTCTTTTCCTAAGCTCTCCTCAAAGTGGTCATGCAGCTCCATCCGCAGTGTACCTCCATTTCTCCATTCCAGTCGAGTTTGGGGTAACCATTATACACTTCTATGAAATCCCCTATATCAGCTTCCCTGTAGGTGGACACGTTATCGTCCCATAAAACCAATTTTACTCTACCCGAATCATCAGAAATATAGATCTCTGCCAGCTCTCTATTCTTGTGCTGCTTGGTCTTACCCAGACCGCTGACCCTCCCTTTCAAGTTGGTCACCTGAAGCGAAGTTAGGCTGGCGACGGGGGTGAACTCCGCATCAATATCCTTGCCCGTGGCCTCACCCAGAACCTCAACCTCATCAATGGAGAATCTTTTCCCCTGCCTACCGCCCCTTATCCTAACGGTAGAACCCTCTTCAATTTCTCTCAAGGCACCGGCAGAACCTCCATCCCCCTGCCCCTGCCCCTGATCAGCGCAAATAAGGGTTCCGTCATCGCATGCCACAGCACATTTAAATGAACCATCTTTCTTCGTGCTTCGGGACAGCAGTACTCCTACGAGCTCCTCAACTTTCTTCTCCTTGACCTCCACGTCAGAACCCTGATTAACGGATATCTCCACACTTTCTCCTTTTTGTTTGGCAAAACCTCTAAGGGTTACCGAATCACCCTCTGAAATACTCTTTAGTTTCTCTGCAGCATCGTTCCAGAATACTGCTTTTAACTCTTTGTTCTCTCCACCTGAAACCGTTAACTTGGCGTTACCTACCAGACCACTTCTCTTCTCGGTGGAGAACTCTTTAACCCCGAATATCTTGTCTATTGAGCCGCTGACAGTTACTTTCCCCCTGACATGGGGGAGGTCATCTATGTCGTGCTCTAAAATCCCTAAACTGTATTCTGTGAGCATTTCAAGGGTCTCATCACTCAAAAGACCTCCGAAGTGTTCTCTCAATTCCTCCATTTTCTTCTTGAACTCTTCACTCTCCTCTTGCATCTAATCACCAAGAGCTAAATATAGTATGAGGGTTGAAATAAATCCTGTTAGAAGCAAAAAGATACCGTAACGCTCCATGGAGTTGAATTCACACCAACACTATTTTTTAATTTTGGTATAGGTAGATACTTAAGAAGCAGAAAATAGCCAATTACAAATTAAATTGTTACGAAGTTAAAAACCACTTAAGTAATAGGGTGATCGACACCGAGGAAGAGGATCTGACAGGCTTAATCTATTAAACTTGAATTTATTAAACTTGAATTTGGATATGCCTCGGCAGCCCCCCAAATCATCTTCTTTGCAGATTAAAATAAGCATTTGAGATTTTTCCATAAGTAATAACTATATAAAAACGGTTAATCCCAGAATCTTCTGGTCCGGATGTAATTTTTCTCTGCATTCATCAATTCCTTAAAAAACGAATCTTCGTCAGGATAATACTTTGATAGTATTCTGGCTGCACTCTCGGCTCCCACACCGTGAGTGTTCAGGGCATAGACCGCCTTTTTTCCGTAGGCCATGACGAGATTGGCTATCCTGAATATCTCCTGCTTGGAATACTCTTCCAGCTTCCTTCTTCCATTGATACAGGCCACCATCCTGGATTTGCATTTAGGGCAAGAAGGATCCCTGTCTATAAGATTTACTGTAGATCTTATGGTAGCTCCGCAGTTTATGCAGTGCAGCACACAAGATTCTTTCTCCAGCCTTTTCTTGAAGACATTCAATATGGCAGAAGTGGGTTTGGCGGGCATTACCAGATCAAAAGCATGCTCCCTAGAAGTTAGAGACATAGGAGAGATCTGGGAGTAAGCATTAATACTAAACTCGTTAAGAGTGGAAAATATATCTGCGGTGGTATCTACATCCATTTTCTCTATAAACAACTCCCTCACTGCCTCTCTCCATATGGGGGTGTCTTTAAATTTCATGATGAATTTCTTGAGGTTTAGCTTGCTCAGGTCGTAATCTTTTCTCAAATAACCGAATTTGCGGGCAGCTTTTATCACCTTCCACTGTAGCAGCCTGGTATCTATAAGTGAGCGCTCTGCAAGAGACTCAATGGAATCAGGCCTGATGGAGTGCAGGACCTCTTCAACCTCGCTGGCGTTTGTGGGGGAGAGCTTGATTCTGTAGGGATTTATCTCCACCGAAACGTTGCTGGCCTTTCTGGCTGACAGGAGTAAAGCGACTATCCTTCCTATAGTCTCGTTAACCCTATGACCAAAGCAGGCGTTGATTATGGTCACACTCCTTGAAGATTCTATGGTGATCTGGTTGTGGGCAGGAACCACAAATTCATTCTTTTGCTGTTCTTCTATCACTTCCACTACTTCCCTGCAGGCCTCCTCATTGGTCCGAAATCTCTTCGACAGCAATTTGACGGTTTCTTCTTTACCTGAGGCTCTCAACTGCTCACATATCCACTCTCTCAGCTCTCCCACTCTCTGGGCAACTTCAAAAGGAACAGGGATCTCTTCACCTACCCAGGAAGGGATTTCCCCCTCTCCTGTTACCGGCTCAACTTTAACTGAGTTCTCTATGGACACCACTCTCCACAGCTCTCCTCTGATGGCAAAAACCTCTCCCACGAAAGTAGAGAGAAAACTCTCGTCCACAGTGCCTATTCTTTTACCGGTGGTGATATCGAAAACCTGGTAGTTCTTCTCGTCGGGGATCATGGAGATATTGTCGTAAAAGTAGGTGCGGGTCTTTCTTCTAATGCCGATCTTCTCCCCATCGAAATAGATGATGTTAACCTCAGAAAGAAAGTTGCAGACCTCCACGAACTCCTCATAATTTAGAGTACGGAAGAGATAAGTTCTCTTTATCATTCTGTAACCTCTTTCTACCTCGATCTCACCATTTTCCATGGCTATGGCCGCAATTTGGTTTGCCAGCGTATCCAGGCTGAGGAAATGGAAGTCCACATCCTCTATCATTCCTTTTTCTGCCATATCGGTGATGATCCATGACTCCCCAATATCGTCGAAACTCCCGGTGATAATGTAGCCCTTGGAGACCCTGCCGGCCTTATGACCGCTTCTCCCCACCCTCTGGATCAGTCTTGCCACCTGACGGGGGCTATTGAACTGGATCACTGCATCTACATGGCCTATATCCATTCCCAATTCCATAGAGGAGGTACATATAAGAGCTTTGAGCTCACCCGAGGAGAATTTGTCCTCACTGTCGATTCTGGCCTCTTTGGAAAGAGAGCCGTGATGAACTTCCACGTCGATCAGCTTTTTGAGCTTGATCCCCAGCGCTTCAGCGGTTGTTCTGGTATTGACGAAGATCAAGGTAGATTTATGATTCTCCACAATTTCCTTTACGGTTCTGACCTGGGCAGCAACATCGGGGTCGATAAACAGCTCTTCAGAAAGTTTTTCATCTTCCTGCTCAATTTTGGGCTTTATAACTGAGTAGGAGTACAGTTTTTCCTCCTTACTGGAAATGACTTCAACTCCCTCCCCCAGAAAGGCAGCAACCTTTTGAGGACTCTTCACGGTTGCTGATAAACCTATTGTCTGAAACCTGGTCAGCTCCTGCAGCCTCTGAAGAGCCACACTCAACTGTGCTCCTCTTTCGCTGTCTGCCATCTCGTGTATCTCGTCCACTACCACAAATCTTACTTTTTTCAAACCCTCTTTCAGTCTTTTACCCATAAATAGAATTTGAAGAGTTTCGGGTGTAGTGACAAGTATTTGAGGTGGTTTTAATGCCTGTTTTCTCCTCTCAGAATTGGGGGTATCTCCGTGCCTGACACCAATACTGAAGCCCATTTTTTTAGCTATGGTCTTCAAACGCCTCAGCATGTCCCTGTTGAGTGCTCTCAGGGGAGTGATGTATAGAAGAACAATACCTTCATCCGAACTGGAAATTTGGTTGAATAAGGGAATCATGGCAGCTTCGGTTTTACCCGAGCCGGTGGGAGCGATTATCAGTGCATTTTTGTTCTCCCCGATCTTCTGGGAAGCCTCTTCCTGTAGCTCGGTCAGTTCCTCAATTCCTGCATCTTTTAATACCTGAGATAATGTTTTGGAAACCATATTTGCAACCTTTTATGTTGAATATCCTTGTTTATAATTTCTGTGGTGGGAGCAAATTAGTGATTAGTTATCCTAATCCGGTTTAGAAACTCCAATGAAGTGAGTAAGGACATAAATAGAAAATTTTATAAACTTCATTCATAACAAAAGTTCAAGGTGGGCTGGAAGAATGTCAAGGGGCTGTATTCATATCGTGCTTACCATATCAGGAATTATTAATAAGGAGTTAGGTCCAAATCTAAGAGGGAGGTTTTGATAATGAAAAAGAATATTTTTTATGTGGTATTATCCATTATGGTTGTGTCTGCGTCCATTGCTGCTACCCAGGCACTGGATATAGGTCCTTATAGTATTGATACCAGTTTTTTGGATAGAATACTGGGTATAGCTAAGCCGACTGCTGAAGAACAGAATATAAACAGGGATGTAAGCTATCAGGGAAATCAATACTGTAACGACTGTCATCCGGCCAATTACAATCAATGGAGCAAATCCAGACATAACTTAGGAGCTGCACAGGCAGACTGTGAGACTTGTCATGGTCCGGAAAGAACTGAGAATGTAGATAGGTCGAGAGAGTTGTGCCTGAGCTGCCATGGAGATATTAACTACAGGCCAGATGTTCTGGTTAAGGTGGATATGGACAGCCACTATCCAAACACTGATTGCTACAAGTGTCATAACCCGCACAGTCCGTGGCCACCGAAAGCAGTCCTGGAGGGAGGATAATATGTTAGATGAAGTTAATAGAAGACAGTTCATGAAGATGGGCATTAAGGCCGTAGTTGTAGTTGGCGGCCTTTCCACGGTGGCTTCCTCTCAGTTGAGCAGAAGTGCCTACTATGGTTTTGTAGTTGATCTCACCAGGTGCATCGGCTGCGGAAAGTGTGTAGAGGCTTGTAGAGCAGAAAACAATGTACCCGAAGGAGAGTATAGGACCTGGGTAGAAAGATATCAGGTCAAGAATAACGACAAGGCGGTTGTTGATTCTCCCCAGATGGGGGAAGAAGGTTATGCGGAGTACCCCACTGATCTGGACCCAGAGGAAGTTAAGGCCGGTCTTTTCGTGCCCAAACTGTGCAACCAGTGCGATGAACCACCATGTGTTGAGGTTTGTCCTGTGGACGCCACCCATAAAACCTCAGACGGCGTGGTCATAGTTGATTGGGAGAAATGTATTGGCTGCGGACAATGTGTGCAGGCCTGCCCATACGGAGCAAGGTATCTTTATCCCAACGATTATCCCGTAAAAGAGCTGAGAGGACTTGCAGACAAATGCAACTGGTGCTATCACAGGATTCAGAGAGGTCTGGAGCCAGCTTGTGTGCATGTATGCCCTACGGGAGCGAGGTTATTCGGCAATCTCAATGATCGCAACAGCGTCGTTAACCAGTATTTGGGTAGAGCCGAGTGGGAAGTACTCAGGCCTGAAGAGAATACCGAACCCAAAGTATTCTATTATTTTGGCAATATTCTTTAAATTATTTTATTTTCTACTTTCTTATCATATCAGCACAGCTTATTAGCGCCAGCTGACTTTGTTGAGATTGCTTATCGGTTAAAAAGTTACGAAATAAAAAAAACCGAAAGACTAATATATATATCGGCTTACTTTTTTTTAATCGGAGGGAGATCAATGAAAACCAAGATGCTTATATTATTAATGGCTGTAGTTTTAGCAGGCTGGTTTGCAGGATGCGCTGATACTGGTCCATCAGATGGAACGACACCGGAGGAAGGGACACCTACACCAGCAGAAACAGAAGATACACCATGTCCGGAGCCAACACCTTCTGAGGAGTTGTGTCCAGAAGATGTGCTTCAGGGTGGACAGGTTGATTGCAGTGAGTGCCACGATAATTCGGATAAATACCAACCCCACGTAAATGGCGGTGATTATTGTTTCAACTGCCATGGAAGTGATCCTCACGCTATACACACCGGTGAAGGAACTATACAACTTGAGTGTAGTGTATGCCATGGTGGCGGAACCCAGTTCAAGACTGGTACACAATTCCAGCAGGAAGCAGGAAATGATACGACATGTGTGCTTTGTCACAGTCCTCAGGACCCTGTTAAGCCAACAGATCCCAGAGGAAACCTGGTAACTATACATCTGGAAAGAGGCAAAGCGTGTTCGGTGTGCCATACTGAAGGGCTGAGCGTACTACATGCCAGTGCAGACCCAACAGGCGGGTAGTTAAAGGTTAAAAGGTAAAAGGTTAAGTGAAGGTACAAGAATTACTATGAAGCTCAAACCCTATCTGGTTCTTGCTTTTATTTTATTTTCTGCACTTTCATTTTCTTTATGTGTTCAAGAAACTGAAGAAAATGGATACAAAGTTCCAACTCCATCGAGAGAGAGACCAACAGCTACACCAACCTCTACCCCTGCTGTGCAGATGAACATAATTGGTGGCGATTGCCTCAACTGCCACTATAACCAGAATAGGTCCTACGTACCCCAGGCTGATAAAATAGCAGGTCACCTGGACGCGTCCGATCAGTGTATCTATTGTCACATAGAACAGGCTGCCAACATAACTGAAGATGAACTGATTTCAAGGATTCACTCGCTTCACAGTGAAATATACGATGATTGTTACACCTGCCACAAGCAAGACCTGACAATCAAACCCGACTGCGGAGAATGTCATACTGGCGAAGACATGCTACAACCCAGCGATGGAAACGTGTTTGCAATTCACAGCCCCAAAGAAGTGGGATGTAAGGAATGCCATGGAAAGTTATTCAATAGGATTCACGTTGAGAATAAACCATTCCCTGAAGAATTCTACTTCCCATAATAATCAACTAAATTTAATTATTTTTTTATTTTAATAGGATATAGTTCTAATTATGGCCTAATCATAGTTCTACTTAGCAAAAAACCCCACATTTTATTTGGCTCCGCTGGCTATTTTGATTATGTCGTTGTTCTCTAGCTCGTGGTCATCAGCGATCCTCATCTTTCTTCTGGCATCCACTGCATGTATGAAGTGTTTACCTATGTCTGTGTGTATCTGGTAGGCAAGCCCCCTAGCGGTGGTCCCCTTCTTGACCAGGAGTGCGTCGGGTAGGACATTCCCTTTTGTGTCGGTGTACTTGTTCTCGTCCTCCACAGGATACACCACTATGTAGTCCAGCAGATCGAAAACAACAGAATTAATTGCTTTCTGCACGCCTGTGCCATGAAATTTGCTCATGTATTTCCTGGCGGTCTCCAGACCTTTTTGCTGCTTCTCGTTCAGCTCTTTCTGAACCTCGAAATCATCGTCTCCCGGCAAGTACTTAATAAAGCTGTTTTGGGTAGCTATCTGAAGTGACATCTCCAGTGCAGCAGAAGTGGGGATTATGTTGTCATCGAGTTGGAGTAATTTCTCCAATACATTCTCAGGGGCTTTATCGGCTTTATTGGCCACTATGAGGGTTTTCATTCTCCTTTTTCTTAACTCCACAGCGAAATTGTTTACGTCCTCTTCACAGAAATCCTGGAGGTTCTTGCCAATAACTCTCATGGACTCCTTTACCTGACGCTCTTCAAAGCCCAGACCGGCGAGCTGTTCAGTTAGATATCTTGCCGGATCTCTCTTTTCCATATTGATGCGTCGTATGAGCTTGTCCCAATTTTTGTTCAGAACACCGAAGAGCCACATGTCCAGCTCTTCATATAGGAATTTGATATCGTCGGCTGGGTTATGTTTGCCCCCTCCCAATTCGTTTCCCTCAGCATCGGTTGAACCAGAACCGTCCACCACATGTATAATGGCTTCACTCTGCCTCAGGTTATCCAGGAACTCGTTCCCCAACCCCCTCCCCTCGTGTGCTCCCGGGACCAGTCCGGCCACGTCGATCAGCTTTAAAGGGATGAACCTCCACTCATCCACACAGTTAGGGCACTCTATACCCAGCTGCCTGCAGGCACACTCCACCCTGGCGTAGCCTATGCCTACATTGGGTTTGATGGTGGTAAAGGGGTAGTTAGCTATCTCCACATCGGCAAGAGTCGCTGCCCTGAAAAATGTGGATTTCCCTGAATTCGGTTTTCCGGCGAGACCGATCTCTATCAATAAAATCTCCTCCAAGGGTTCTGGCTTGTGATTAACCACTGCACTTGCACTGTCTTGTCAATATCGAACTTATACCTTATCTACTATTGTTGAGCATCTTCTTGGATCTCTTTTTCTCTTTCTTCTTCTGCTTCAGTTTCCTCTTCTTCCAACTCGATTTGCTCTTCTTTTACAACTTCATCTTTGGAAATTTCGACCACGGGTTTAATCCATACGCCTTCTTTTCCTATTAGAGCCCCGTCAATATTGCATTTTTCTTCCATGTATACCTTATCGGCTTTGACCTGTCCAAAAACCTCGCTCCCGTTTACCAGATATACGGTGGTCCCTTCAATAGCCCCATGAATTTTGGCTCCATCTACAAGTATCTCTTTACCTCGGACGCTTCCAAAGACCTCACTTCCCTCTACGCAGACATTCTTTCCTCTGAAGTTACCCAAAACTCTGCTGGCAGACACTTCTACGTCTCTTCCTACTCTAATAGTTTCAAGGTTTACAATAGAATCATCAGGGATGCTGAGAGGTGTTTCAAACTCGTCAACTTCTTGAAGTAACTCTTCAGCCTCTTCTAACTTCCCCAATCGCAGCATTTCCATAAGGTATACGAATACGAAGATCAGCACGGGTAAGGGGTTCTGGATGGTTATCAATCCTTTAGCCTCGAATCCCTCTTTAATTCTCACGTTTCTTCCTATTTCCAGGTCACCGTAAACGGTGAGCTTCCCGTCAATGGTAGTAAAATCTGCTAAAAAAGCATCTCCTTTGCTGACCACATTCCCCCTCACTTCACACCAGGCATCCAGTCTAACGTCATCACCGATGACGTCACCGTGTATGGTGGTCTTTTCCCCCACAACTATTTTTCTGCCCAGGAGTCCGTAGCCTATATTACAACCATTCCCTATGAGAGCATCCTTTTCCAGAACTATGCTGCCCTCTTCAAATTTGGTGTTTTCCGGGATTACCAGTTTTCCCAGCATTACTATCACTTATAATATTTTTAAGACCTTATCATAGGTTGTAGATCTTCTTTTTAAGTTTTTCTTTAAATTTGACATCCAATCTGATTTACGCTCCAAATTTTTGGGATTTATCAACCAAATCCAGACATATGTTGGCCAGATCACACCCTTTTATTCTGCACATCCCACCCTTGTAAGCTTCAAATTCAGAAAGTGCATCCACTTCATCTACCCTCACCCCTTGATGGACTATCGATACTGGAACGGGGTCCGCAGTATGCTCTTTGGCCATTATGGGGGTAGAGTGGTCGGCAGTGAGGATGACCAAAACCTGTTCAAGATCAATATCTTTTAGAGCATCCAGGTTTTTATCGATCTCTTCGATAAACTCTTTTTTCCCTTCAAAATCCCCGTCGTGACCGTACTCGTCTGTGGCCTTGATGTGGAGAAGAACAAAATCGTGGGTCTTCAAAGCCTCTACACCACCCTTAATCTTGGCGGAAAGATCAGTATCCTTCCCACCAGTAACTCCCTGAGGGGTGATGACGTCGCCCTTGACGAATTTCCCCACTCCCTTGATCAAAGTAGTGCCTGCCACAACAGCCAGCTTCATACCGAATCTCTCTTCAAAGGAGGGCACCTCAAAAGAAAGCCCCACACCTCTCAGGAGCAGGACATTACCCTTCATCAACCCCTCTTTTTCCCTCTGCACATTGTAGGGATGTTCTTCAAGTATCTTGTGAGCCTGCTCCATAAACGAATTCACTATGTGAGCTGTCCTCTCCCCTTCTTCACTTGTGGCCTTACACTGCTTGACCTTCTTGCCAATAGCTTTGGGGTCGGTAGCCGTAATATCATCTGAGAGCCCCTCTCCCCTCAGGATTAGGGCTCCTCTATGTCCAGTCCCTCTTTTAAATATAAAATCTACATCCAATTTGACGTTCTCTTTTATGGCTTTTACCAGCTCCTCAGTATCTGATATCCTTCCAGCTCGCCTGTCCTTAACCGTCTTATCAAAAACACTTCCTTTTCCTTCTAAGGTGCCGAAATTCACTCTGAAACACACGTCACCGGGGCGAACATCTATACCAGCCCCAGTAGCCTCTATGGGCCCTCTACCGGAGTAGCACTGGTAGGGGTCAAATCCCAAAAGGGTGAGGTGAGCGGTGTCACTTCCGGGCCTGATACCGGGCGATATGGTATCCATTATACCGTTTATCCCCTCAGTTGCCAATTTGTTCATATTGGGGGTTTTTGCCGTACTCAGCGGTGTCTTCCCGTCAATTGGCCTATCACCTAACCCATCTATAATAACCATCAGAATTTTTTTATCCATACCTCAAATCCGGATTTTAACCTTTAAAACTTATTGATTTTACCGCAGTATCAATCGTAGAAAAAGACTTAATTCTTGGATTGGATTCTATCTCTATGTTGTACTTTATAGGGATGGGTTTGTGGGACGAGAAAGATATATCACTCAAAGGATGGGAATTTGCCAGAAAATGTGATGAAGTGTATATCGAGTTCTACACCTCTCTTCTTGGGGGCACAACGCTGAAAAAGATTGAAGCTCTCCTGGAAAGAAATGTGGGTATCTTACAAAGAAGCGATCTTGAAGAGAACAGTGCAAAAATAGTTGAGAAAGCTGCTCACAATGATATAGCTATTTTGGTTCCCGGTGATCCCATGATAGCTACTACCCACTCAGCCATTAGCCTGGAAGCCAGAAAAAACGGAGTGGAATTCAGCACCATCTACAATGCCAGTATTTTGGCTGCTGTATGTGGAATAACCGGACTCCACATTTATCGGTTTGGAAAATCGGCCTCCATCAGCTACCCCCATGGAAAACCTCCCAAGTCGCCCCTCAACACCATCAGGGCTAATTGGGATATTGATGCACACACACTCCTCTTTCTTGATCTCCAGCCTGAACCCATGAAGATAAGCCAGGCAATAGATATACTGGAGAAAACTGATGATGAAAACGTACTCCGGAGTTGTTATGCCGTGGGGGTAGCCAGGGCAGGAAGTCAAAAACCATTCGTGAGATGTGATAGGCTGGAAAACCTGAAAGAAGTGGATTTCGGGGAGCCATTACATGTCCTCGTGATACTCGCCCCCAGCATTCATTTTATGGAGTATGATTTCCTTAAAGAATTTGCCAATGCTCCTGGAGACCTTGAAAACAGAGTATCCTGAAATCAGTGGATTATTAGCTTAGAATTTTATCAATCTGAAGAATGGTTAGTATTTAATATGTATCACTTAATAATAAATAAAATAAATTATTGGCATAATAAGAGCTTATCATAATAACTGAAATCATGGATAATATTTATGTAGTATAAAATTCATTATTTCTGTAGGGGGTTTGAATGTCTCATTCAGAAGCCGGAGAAGCCGGAGATCAAGTCCAAACCATGGCTTTGATTATAGAAAGGTGGTTGGGCAATCCTGTTTCCAATAAGATGTTAAGTTTTCTTTCTGCACGAGATGGAAACGGTAGAAGGGCAGAAAAAGTACTTAAGGCCTATGGGGGGATGAAAGTTGATCTTACTTTCAAGGATAAACTGGCTTATTATATGGTGAAAACAGTTATAGATAAGTTCTCTGACCGCATGAATGTTCCCCACGATATTGTTAAGGAGAACTTGAGAGAAGGCTACTGGCGGAAAGGTTTAGCCGCCACCCTTGAAGGATTGGCCTGGAGAGGCCCAACGAAACCGTTTATTAGCTATGCACCTTTCCTGGTGGTGTGGAATTTTACCAACGCCTGCAACCTGAGATGCAAACATTGCTACCAGAGAGCCGATAGGCCCACACCGGACGAGCTCACCACACAAGAAGCAATGGACGCCGTAGACGAGATGGCCGATGCAGGAGTAGCATATATAGCATTCTCAGGTGGCGAGCCCTTAGTTAGGAAGGATTTCTTTCAAATAGTGGAAAAAGCCAAAGAAAGAGAGATTGGAGTGGCGGTAGCCACTAACGGGACACACTTAACTGAAGAAAAGGTGGAGAAACTGGAGAACCTCGACTGCCAGTATCTTCAGATTTCACTGGACGGTACAAGAGACACTCACAACAAGATGAGAGGTTCCAATGCTTACGAAAAGACAATTGAGGGAGTCAAGAATGCTGTAAGTTCTGAGATAACTGTAGGGGTGGCAATGACAGTCACCAAAGACAACCTTCATGAAGTAGATGACGTCATAGCCCTCGCAGAGGAGCTGGGCGTGGAAGTTTTCATGCACTACAACTTCATCCCCACGGGGAGAGGAAAGGATATGGTGGAGCTTGATCTCTCTCCACGAGAGAGGGAAGAGCTTCTGGCCATGCTTGCCTCAGAGGCCCGAAAAAGGAACATAAACCTGCTCTCCACTGCTCCTCAATACTGCAGGGTAGCTGCCAAGGGAGGTGTAGTTTCTGCAACCCACTTCGATACCGTAGGTCAGGACGAAGAAGTGCAAGAGGGAGTCAAATTTCTTGCAGAATTTATTGGTGGTTGCGGCTGTGGTAGGCTTTACTGGGCTCTTCAGCCCAATGGGGATCTAACTCCGTGTGTTTTCTTCCCAGTAACCTTGGGGAATATCCGTCATGATTCCTTCATGGATGTGTGGTTGAATTCACCTGTGCTGGAGAAGGCGAGAAAAAGAGAGGAATACTCTGATGCGTGCCAAAGCTGCAGTTCCAGAAGTATTTGTGGCGGGTGCAGGGCAAGAGCCTACGCTTATTATGGCGATGTGGCAGAAGCTGATCCGGGTTGCATCATAAATAAGAAGAAGTGGGAAGAGCTTAGAGAAAATATTATGGCTCATGCTCATGCCCATGCCAAGAAGATTTAGTTTTGCCATAACCCCAATTCTCCTCCTTTAAACGTGTACCACAATACGGGAAGAGAGTAAATCATGGATTAGTGGAAAGATTTTAATCTCATTTCATCATTGTTATCAAAGGATGAAAGGAACAGTAGGAAGAATTTATGGTGAAGCAAGCTCAACAAATTTCAGTTTTGTAGTATTTGATCCCAGAGAAATAGGAAGAACTGATTATGTTAAAGTATGGAATGATGCTGAAGGATGGATTATCGCTCAGGTTTTTGATATTAAAGCTACAGCCGACCTCAATGAAAGTGATGCCCTGCAGGGAAGGGATGCCGAAAAAGAAGTTTATCTTGCCAAGGCTACAGTAATCGGAAAAAGGGATGAGAATGGCCTGCTGAAAGTACCTAAGTCCCCGTTTGTTCCTGGAGAGAATGTATTCAAAGCGGATAGCGAAGTAGTTACTGAAGCTCTGGGCCTGGAAAATGAAGGTGCCTACATAGGCCATTTAAAAGATAGTGACATCAGAGTGAATATAGATCTGAACTCATTGATCCAGAAGCACTGCTGTATTCTGGCCAAGACAGGGAGCGGAAAGAGCTATACGGCGGGGGTTCTGGTTGAGGAGCTGCTGGAAAGAAACGTTCCCCTGTTTATAATCGACCCTCACGGCGAGTACTCCAAGATGTCGGAGTCAAATGACGACCCGGATGAAAAGGAGAAAATGAAGAAGTTTGGCATCAAGCCCAAGGGATACGGTAATAAAATAAAACTTTACGTCCCCCCCAACTCTCCCTTTACAGATAAATCTGACGGGATTCTCAAACTGGATGGCTTGAACTTGACTGCGGAGGAAATTATCGAGCTTACGGGTATAACCAACTCTTCCTCTCAGGCCATTCTCCATCAGGCCATTAAAGACCTCAAAGGGAATAATTACACCATTGACGATATAATAGCTGAGATCGAGGAAATGAAGCACAACTCCAAGTGGACTGTAATGGGTTCTCTGGAAAAAATCAAGGATTCCGGGCTGTTCGGAAAGGATGCAACACCAATACAAGTCCTGCTTCAAAATGGAAGGGCCATTGTACTGGACATGAGGGGCACTCCTCCTGAGCATCAGGACCTTATAGTCTCCAGAGTTTGCTCCCAGCTGTTCGAGCTGAGGAAGAGAGATGAGGTGCCGGCGGGCATGATAGTGCTGGAGGAGGCCCACAACTTTATACCTGAAAGAGGGTTCGGTAAAGCCGTATCCAACCAGGTATTAAGAACTATAGCCAGCGAAGGTAGAAAGTTCGGTCTGGGCTTGATGGTGATAAGCCAGAGGCCGGCTAGAGTGGATAAAAACGTAGTTAGCCAGTGCAACACCCAGATAATCCTGAAAGTGACCAATCCCAATGATATTAACGCCATAAAAAGAGGAGTTGAGGGATTGACTTCAGATACTGTGGAGGAGATAAAAAGAATTCCGCCCGGTACGGGGATGGTTATCAGTCCCGAGCTGGAAAGACCGATTATAGCCAGCATTAGGGTTAAGAGGAGCAAGCACGGCGGTGGCTCAGTAAGTATCGTTAAGCAAAAGCCAAAGCCAAAGCCAAAGGATAAGAAACCTGAAGGGGAAGAAAAAGCACAAGTAGAGGAAGAATCTCAGAAGGAGCAGAAAGGTGGTTTTCTCAAAAAAATGTTCGGTGGCTAAAAATGAATTACAAAGTAACTCTCAATGGGGCGTGGATAGTTAAAAATGCCGGGAGCCCGGAGGACGCTATGAACATTGCTGTTTCTGAAGCGGGAAAGAAGCTGGACCTTGATTTTGTAGAAGTTAATGTGGGGGATGTTGAATGCCCCAAATGCAATGAATCCCTTAAAAGCGTATTTCTGGTGGCCAATACCGCTATAGTAGGTCTCTTCTTTGAAATAAAGGTTTTCAATGCGGATAGCGAAGAGCACGCCTCAAGGATCGCCAGGTATGAGATCGGGAAGAGACTTAAAAGCACTCCTCTGGAAGTGGTGGAAGTAAAAGAAGTTGAGGAATAGAACAGAAAAATAAAAATTTTTGGTAAAAATAAATCGAAAGACATTTGAAATCAAGATTATATGAAAACTTAATGTTTGCAAGAGTGAGCGATCTCACCAATTATCTCTACTGCCCTCGCCTTTGTTATTACAGGAACAGGTTTGAGGAAAACTATGTAAGTGAGATGCATGCTGCCCGGGATCTCTATATTAGCCTTAGAATGAGTTTAGATAGAGATTGGGCATATAAAAAGTTCACATCCTATTTTGGAGAGAACTATGAGGAATTATTCAACAAAGCTGCTCAGAAATTCACCTACTGCACTACCCTTCAGGAGATTGAGGGAGTGGACTGGGATGTTTTACTCCAATCAGAAAATTATAGATTAAAGGGTCTGGTGGACGAGCTGGTGAGAACTGAAAAAGACAAAGTACCTCTAATCCTATCTTTACACTCTCCTCAAAAGGATGTGTGGTTCAGAGATAGAATAAAACTTACAGCCTTCTGCATGATGCTGGATTCTTTTAGAGGGTACGTCTATTACTGTTACGATGGCAAATTGAAACAAATAGAAATCGAAAGAAAAGACAAGCGCAATGTGTTAAAGCTGGTGGAAAGAGTACTGAACATCAAAAAAGGCTTCATCCCCGAAAAAAGAGATGATAAAAAATGCAAAAAATGCTTATTCCAGCAGAGGTGTGAAAACAAATATTCCACTTTTGCTCAACGATTCTTTGGTTAAATTAGCTTAACTCAGCTTAGCTATACAAATTTTGGTTAAGCTCGACAGCTTATTTTAGCTCGTCCCATCTTCTGCGCCTGATGTATTTCCTGAAACCCATACCGGCACCACCAAGAATAACTGCCAGCCCAATAGCGATCGCAATCCACTTGAAATTAATACTGGGTATTGCAAAAGCGGCTGCTTCTTCAGTTGCGGTGGTGGTAGCAGTGGCAGTGGATTGTGCGGATACTGTCTCTTCTATGGTTATCACGCTTTTAAGGTCTTCTAACAGGGAGTTCGCATTCTCCTCAATACTTACAGTGCCGTCCAGTACGTTTTTGGCTTTAGCCTTTCCGTTGGCGTAGTTCTTATTATCTATGTAGCTCTCTGCTGATGCAAGATCTTCTGTAAGGCTGCTCATTTTTTCCTGCATTCCCTTAAACTCACTCTTGTAATCCAGCATTGTGGAAGTGTTCAGCACGTCTTTTCTCTCTACTTCTTCCAGGTAAAGCTCTATCTTATCCAGAGTTGAGCCGATTGATTCCAGCTTTTTGTCGGCCTTCTGGTAGGCGTATTCGGCCTCCACTTTGTCCGTCTCTTTATCTGCTTTATCTAGCCAATTTTGAGCGTAATTCAACTTCTCGTCAGCCCTTTTGTACTCTTCATCATTATAAAAACTCTCTCCAACCGTTATATTGTGTTGGGCCTTTTGTAGGTATTTGTTCAAGTCACCAGTATCGGTCTTACCTGAATATTCATCAAGTATGGATGATAAATTGTTGTATTCTTTCTCCATTGAATTTATGTCTTTTTCGAATTCATCGAACTCAACCACGAGTACTACGAGGGGTGGGAGGCAGTTGTCTTCTGCTTCCTGCACATCAAAATAAATAACCCTAATCTCTTCCAATCTGTCTGAAGGCTGGGGTATTTTCCCTTCTATGGTGCAATTGATTTTATCCAAACCACATTCAGTCCCTGAACACCCCGTCCAATCGCTC
>CAZQTT010000012.1:0-40756 GCA_964596255.1 uncultured archaeon | reverse complement strand
ATAATTTTTCATCAAATAACATGAATGAGCTCATTGGTTATTGAATTGACTATAAGCCAGAACTCATCGATGGAAAGATTATCTTTATGGTTAAGGGGTTAGATGCTCCTGAAGATGAGGCTAAAATTCAACCTCCACAAGAATCTTTTTCAAAGTACCTTATGGATGACGGTAGCGTTAAAGACGAATTTAAGGGAAGTGGAGAAGCTGGCCTTCTAAGTAATCCCGAATATAATGAAAAAGGGAAACAGTTTGGAGGAGGAAGCCTTAAAGAGTTTAAAAAGTTCAGAAGATGGTACACACAGTATGGTGAATTGTGGTATAAATACAAGCAGCGTCAGAAAACTCCAGAACCTGAATGGCCTATATGGAGTTTTGAAAACTTAGACGATTTCTTAAAGAAGGCAGAAGAAATTGTAGCCCTATTGAAGGAGAAAGAAAAATGACTTCTGACCTTACAATCATTGCAAAAAATAGGGATGCACTCCTGCTGTCAGAAGTTGGTGTATGGCTTCATATGTTGGGGAAATATCATGAAGAATTCGTTAAAGGAGACCATGATCTAGACATAAAAATCCCTGATTATTTAAGTAGTAGTCATCCATCGATTCATAAATTGCTAGGAGATTCTTGGCCAAGCGATTTTTGGGTAAAACTGCCAGTAAGTGACCTTAACCCCCAAAACCTCTCAATCACTGATTTTATCAGATTTCATCGTAACAAAAAAGAGGTGAGAAAACATTCAAGTGGTCTCCTTAAGTTACTACGGGATGCACATGGTCGCGGTTCAGGTACAGAAAAAGGCGTATTAGTAGATAAAAGTTATGATAAACAAGGCAAAACTGAAAAAAACGTATCAATCCATCTTGCTACAGCCTTCGGATGTGAGTCTGAACCCATAAATTTGGATGAACTGTCTAAGAGAAAAAATGATCTCTATAAATTTCTGGAAGACCGATTAAACAATTTAAAAGGTTTATTAAACCCAAATTCTCAATGGACAGTGGATAATTGGTTAAGGTGGCGACAAACATTTACAGATCGCCTTAGAAAAGATTTTAGCACAACAGTTGGTGATACCCGCCGTCCTGTAAATGATGCTACTCTCTGGGACCAGACTGCCGCTATTGTAGCATTCTTCAAATCAGAACTCGCAGAAGTCCTTCTAACTGGATGGAAAGACCCTATTACAACTGAAAATAAATTCAAATATCGTTTGCTCAGAGTGGCTTTTGACGCAGAGAATTTTATTTCTCAATCTCCACGTATAGGAGATATACTGACAAGAAAACAACTTATAACTAGTGCTTTTAATGAAATTAGAGACCTAATAGAAGTGAAGTATCCCCTTGGACTTGAGATTTACCGTGAAACAGGAAAAATTCTTTTCCTTGTACCTGACTTAGGGATTTTGGATTTTAAGGACGAAAATAACAAATCATTAAGACAGTTGATAGGGGAGAAGTTTGAAGAAATATTCAAAGGAGAAGTAACTCCAGATATCTCATTAAGTGATGGAGGTTCTCGTAATGTTTTCTATATTAGAAAAAAAATACAGAAACCTACCACCCCATTATCACCAACTCTCTCATTTCTAAAGAACAGTTGGAGTGAAAAAGCTGATAGATGCACGATCTGCCAGGGGAGGCCGCAGGGATATGGGGCAAATCTGGTTGAAGCATATAAAGGGAAATCTAGTTATTACTCTCAGAAAGCTGACCATCGGAAGATATGCTGTATTTGCATGGATCGTCTTCGAGGTCGGAGTAAAAAGTGGGTTACAGAAAATCTTGGTGGAACGATATGGATTGATGAGGTTGCAGATATTAATGGAAGAGTTGCATTAATTGCAGTAAAACTTGATTTGGAACATTGGTTGAGTGGAGAATTTATCTCTACATTCCGGAATCCAAAAGATAACTGTGGGGCGAATTTTACCCAAATTGTGAAAGATTTAAGCCAGGAATCGGATAAGAAATTGAAAAAACTCGATAATTACAAAAAAATTGGAGAGAAGCATGCCAGTACCATCAAAGGTCTGAATGAGTATTTAATAAAAGACGAAGATCTCGGAGAAAGCGAATTCTCATCTATTCCAGAAAATGAGAAACTCTCCCTTGCCTTTTGGCGCAAACCCCCTTCTTTTGCTCGTATCAGGCGGATTTGGGATACAACTTTAAATTTTTGGAAAGATGTTGAGGAGAGTTTGGAATATTCCGTAGATGAGGTAGGTCCGAGGCTAGTTATTACTGGAAATTATAAATCAGGAAATATTGGAGACTATCATTCTTATACTGTTGAGCTTAAAAAAGGCGTAGAAACAAACCTTCTGTACGATCCTGAAAGGAGTCGTTTTATTTTAATCGATAACCTAAGATACCTTGCGTCACGCCTTGGGCTCCACGAAGGCGAAAAAGACTTATCAACTGAAGAAGCTGCTGAGGCAATTAAGAGTTTTATTCAAAGAGAAAGACCCAAACTTGATCTATATGAAGATGTTGTGGAACCAGGAAAACGTATTGCAACTATTACCGATTTGAAAGTAGAAAAAGAAAACCATGATTTTCTCCCTGTTATTCCTATCCTATTAGACCCAAAGCAGTTTATGGTGTTAGTTCCTGCAAATAAAGCCATGAAAGTAGCACAACAAATTGTGAAAGAATATGAAACTCAGTTTTCTAAAGTAAGAAATCGCTTGCCCATCCATCTCAATGCTGTTTTCTTTAACAGAAAACAACCACTATATGCTGCATTGGATGCTGGTCGTAGGATGCTCAAGCGAAAAACAAGCCCCAAAACACTCTGGAAAATCAAATCTATAAAAGAAAAGAATTACTTTAGGGAATTTGTCATCGAAAGGGAGGATGGCAAAGTAATTAATAAGACATGCAAATCTTATGTGGATTACAGCCTTGGAGACCCAGATAAAGAGGATGTGTGGCATCCATATTTCTTTGCGGAATCAAAAGCTCCCAAATCTCAAGATTTCAGCCAGCGTAATCATTATTTTCGTTCTCCATTTCCAAACGAAGATAGCCATGAAATGAAGGATTTAGTTCATGTAAAAGACATAGTTGAAGGGGATAAGATATACTACTATCCTTCTACCTTCGATTTTGAGTTTCTCGACGTAACGACCCGGCGTTATGAACTCTGTTATAACGGTGAAGAACGAATTCCAAGAAAGAGAGGGTCTTGGCCCAGTAGGTCATTTTTACTTGAAGACCTGCATACAATGGATAAGCTCTGGAAAACTCTTTCACCGTTAACTTCTGCACAAATCAATCAGTTAATGGGTTTAATTATGGATTGGAGAGATGGATGGCAGATCACTCAATTTGATGAACCAACATATAGAGAATTCTCAGAGTATGCCTTAAGGAGATCATTTGGTGATAAATGGGACAATATAGCGGATGAAAATAAAGGGCTCTTAATTGACTGGACGAGTAACGGTCGTTTTATCGATGTTTTAGAACTTTATATGAAGATTTTAAAATTTAAACCTGAAGAGGATGTTAAAATGGAAAGTACGGAGGGAGTATAATGGAACTGAGAAAGTATCAGTACCTGGTCGTCTCTCTTGATCCAGTGCATGTTGGCACAGGAGGGTACAGGCTTGGTAGAGTTGATAATGCAATTGCCAGAGAACCTGGTACTAATTTACCAAAGATTCCAGGAACAAGTTTACATGGCTCGTTCAGATCTGCAGCCGCTAGATATTTTGGAAATCTAGGGTCAGCTGGTCAGAATCCTCACGGTGTCGCAAATTCAAATCCGGTCGTATACACTTTTGGTGCTGGAGAAAAGGGTGGTTTTAGTTCTGGAGTGGTTAGTATCGGTGATGCTCAGATTTTGTTATTCCCTATAGCATCTCAAAATGATCCGATTTGGATTACAACGTACGAAAATCTGGAAGATGCGGGATTCAATCTTGGAGAAAATATTGAAAAACCTTCAAGCATGGAAAAGGTATCACTTTGTTCTGGACTTTCCAGTATCGGTGATAGATTCCCTATTGGCTGGGTAATGCTCGAAGTTGAGAAGAGTGGAATAACTATCACGCCACCAGACAACTGGAAGGATGAAAAATTACTTATAGAAACGCTTAAACGTACTGTAATCGTACATTCAGACATCTTCTCGGAACTAGTAGATTCCAATCTGGAGATAAGGACCTCAGTAGCCATCAATCCAGAAACCGGTGCCGCTGAACATAGGGCATTGTTTACCTATGAAGCCATCCCAAGAGCTACTTTTCTGACTTACTGTGTAGTTATTGATGACTACCGTACTGAGAATTTTCCTTTACAGAATCAAAGTATAGGATGGAATGGGCCAAAAGATGTAGTGGAAACGGGATGCAGATTGCTGGAGTATCTTGGCGTGGGTGGTATGGGAACTCGTGGGTTTGGCAGAATAAAGGCTATAGGAAATCCGAAAGAGGAAGTAGTTTCTGAACAATCCAATCCCGAAGGAGGGGAATATGCTGGTCAATCTGGATAAACTGTCAGCTAACTATTCTCAGAGAATTCTTGAGTTGGTAGGAAAAGAAGTCAAGGATGGTAAAGTCTCATCCGATAGCATTGAAAAAATCTGTAACTCAGCACTGGGTATTCTTAAAGAACAGGGAATTTATGCCTGCATGCTCTTTCTACTTTCAAAAAGCGGAAATGAAAATGAACAAAGTAAGCTTTCCGGAGAAGAACTTGTTGCATGTGGTATTATTGCAAACTTCGTAGATATCCTCAATACAGAGGAATTAAAAAATCTTGGCTGTACAATAAATATTGATTTTAAGAACTATTCAGAAGTTAATGGCTACAAGTCTGAACTACTTCAAAATGTAAGAGATGTTCCATGCTCCGAACTTAAAAAAATGTTACTGATAAAATCTCTTTATGAACAGGTTTTAATCTATACCCGTTATGGTGCTAAGGCTATTGGTGAGTGAGTCTCTATGGTATGGAAAGTATATAAAGTTGTTTTCCGTATGGAAACCCCTTTGCATAGTGGCTGGATTCGGGTTGGGAATATTCAGCGTACTAGACTTTATGTGACTGCACGCACAATTTGGGGTGCTCTAACAGCCCGAATTACTCGGATTTTGGGAAATGAGAACTATCTTGGGATTGGTGAGAGCGTAAATAAACACCTCCGTATCAGTTATTTTTATCCCTGTTTCGATAAAGAAGGCATAGAAACAGCAACTCCTGTTTATCAGAATGGTGACCTCTGCTATGAGGTTAACAAGTACAAACTTCTTTCTGAAGAAGAAATGGAACGCCTATTAGTTACCTCATATGCATCTACCGCAATAGAATCGAGAACCCTTGGTGCATCATATGGGAGCTTACATGAAATAGAGCTGCTCAGTCACAGGACTATTTATGGAATTGACAAAAGCGATTTCTCAATTAACGCTGGTTCTAACGTGTATCTTGCAGGATACATCTTTGAATCAAGCGAAATTCCCACTGAGCTGAAAAGTGTGTGGTATAAAGCTCTTAAAGAGATACAGCTAGGGGGAGAGCGTGCATATGGTTTTGGGCGGTTGTTTTTTTTAGAAGATTCCTTTGAGGACACATCGGATATTTTTGGGTGTAAGGTATCAACTGATAGAAATGATCCAGTTATAAAATTAGATTCTAACAGTCCAATCTTAGCCCACGCTATTACTGATAATAATCTCCAAGGAGTTGCTGAGCCTTTTGTTTGTCGAGAAACAGATAATACAACTGGAAAGTTTGGTGTAAAACACTCGGTGAATATCTGTTGGACTCCAGGATCCGTTTTAGAGGAGAGCATGAAATTCAGTATCAACGATTTTGGTTTATGGAAATGAATTTATATTATGTATAAATACAAGAGAAGATAGAGTTTGACGACATGGTGGAGCTTATCGGGAATTAAAGATGCAAAGAGGATTAAGGCTGTGTTAGAGGGAGCTAAAAAGAGTATTGAAGAAGTGTCACATGTTTAAATTAGTGTTTGACTCCTCTGCATCGATTTCTTTAGAAGTGGCCAACTTGATGAATAAGGTTATTGAATCCTTTGACGTTCTCTGACGTAAAACTCTTCTGAAATGTCTTCTTCAAGCTCTTCGATGTTCAGGATTTCCCTCAACTTATCTATGTGCATTTTCTTGGGTGATAATTCCAGCAGGGCTTTATTTAAAGCCTCTTTGAACTTTTTCTTGTCAGCCCAATCTGGAACTTTTACAGATATAGTATGAGTCATACTCCACCTCTTTAGAGGATAAATACATTAAAAATCTCCTTAAATAGCTTTTTGAATCTCAGTAGCCTATGCGCCAAACTTGTACGATATTATTAGTCCTGTGCAATAAAGAAAAGTAATAATGTGACCAATAAAAGCAAATTTTATATAATACCACCGTAACTGATTCTCAAGGCACTTTAGAGCTGGTATCATGTTGGGGGCTTTTTGGTGAATGAGTTTGAGGCTAAGAAGATAGTTCAGTATTCCAGACTGAAAAATAATCCTGAGATATTATCTACTCTAAGTACTGAACAAGTAGAAGGCGCCAAGGATTTTTTGAAAAGATTAGACGAGCCCCTTTTCCACAGATGGATTTTAAATAATGATGTAGACGATAAGATTCACGATATCAGACAGCCATTACCCTACGAATTCAATCCCCCTACAGCCTCAGATCCGCTACTCAGTACAACCTTAGATTTCCTTGTGAGAGAATTTTTTGACTACCTTGAAATGAATTACTACGCTATCACCGAGTATAAGAAAAACAAAGTTACCATATTCAGTTTTGAAGAATTAGATATAAATGAGGTTTTCTGGGAATTTGTAGAGAGACGATATGATGACAAATTCTTGAAATTTAGGTGGAATTTAATAAGATCAGTGTATAACTTAAAGGAGTTCTCTGATATACCAAGTCCTATTGAGATGCGAGACCTAATATTAAACAACAGAATTCAATTAGAAGTGGAAAGCAGACCTTTAGGTTTTGGGGATAGTACAAAGGAGTACTGTTTATTTTGTGGTAGGGAATCAGACACTTACGAGGCTAAAACGGGTTATGTTGATTTCTCATCACAAAGACCACAAAAAACCATGTCCACACAAAACCCTCGAATATGCCCCGTATGCGTTTTTTCGGTATACATCTCACCAATAAGAACTTCGATGGGTACTGGTCAGCAGACATCGAGTTTAATAACTTTAAGAACCTCTTTAGAGGGAGAAAAATTTTCTTATGTGTTCAATAGATTACTGGGGATATCCACAGGTGATTATATTTCGTTCTATAGTTTTAGTCGCAAGGAAGCGGACTATGGAAAAACTGTTCTAACATACCTTTCAGCATCCAGAACTCCATTATATGCGTTGAATGACGAAAGCTTTCAGATAACCAATCTTTCAACCAATTGTGGGCTAAATAGAGAAAAGATTTTAGCTATAAAGACTTTTGAGAGTTTACTTGGATATAACTCCTTCTGGAGAGTTCAAAATACGCCCAAAGAACAAGAATATAGAAAGGCTCTCATGTCCATCTTGAACGGCAATTATTTTTCGTTATTTAGGCATGTGGGCGTATTATCGCAAGCTGATTTTAGAAGAAATAGGGAACTGATTCTTGATGATGGTGTTTATCAACTTATTAAGAATGAGGTGATAAAGATGGAGGATAGGCCAGATATTGTGTTTGGAACGGCTCTTTTAATAGATGGTTTTTTGCCGCCTCAATGGCAGAAAGAAAGTGACGAGCTGAAGACAGAAGTAAGAAAGGTCGCATATTACCTGGAGAAACCCGAAGAAGTCCTGTACAGGCTTAGACAAATAAAAGGGAAAGACTACACTACCCTAAACAGAGAATTCAGTAACAAAGCACAATTCAAATTACTCAGGGAACTCTTCAACAGATTATATGGGGAAGAAGGCTTGGGTGACTTCGAGGAAGAACAATCTGAAAGAAAAAAATTTGCTGAAGAAGCTTCAGGCCGCACGTATGACAATAGAGAAAAGTTATTTCTAAATTTTGACGATATCTTGAAAGTCTACATGTATATTTTTAGGATTTTGTCTGAAAAATATCCTGAACCCAAAAAACGGGAGAAAAAGTATTCTGATATGATGGGGAGAATAAAATATGCTCTTGTTGCAAAACATCCTGAATTGTTAGGAGGTGAATAGAGTGAGAGTAAATATGGACATATATAGTATAGTTGAAGCTACTCAAGAGCTCCATTTTGGAAACGTAAAAGACCTTAATGTAAACAGGATTGAACTCGTAACGGTCCCAGGGATTGAGGGGGAGGTTGAGAAACTCTACATGAGCCCCACCAAGGTAAGGGGCGTGGCGAGAAGGGCCCTGCTCTGGAAACTAAATGACCTGGGAGATGAGGATGTCAAATCCTGTGGAATACCTGCAACATGCGGGAAATGCAACTTATGCAAGCTATTTGGTGGATTGATGACAACAGCTGGAGATGAAGAAGGATCAATTGCCAGTAGAGTTTTTCAGGCTGGTGGCGTGGCCATCCAAGAGGTTTCTCCAGAAGTGAAGCAAAGACTCAGTTCACCAAGTTACATAGTTGATGGGCAAATAGGGCAATATGATAAAAAAGAAATTAAAAATTTGCTGAAAGAAAGAGGTATTTCTGATAAAGCTAGTGAAAGATTATCCCAACCGATGCCCTACGAGAAAGAATACGTGGTGGCAGGTGCCCAGTTTCCCATTTACTGGCACGCTTTGCTATTGGATGCAGAGAAAGGCCATAGGAAAATGTCTGAACCTCAAATGGTGGCATACAGTTTTATAGAGACCCTTAAAAGAATAGGAGCTGGTCATCCCAAGGGCGCCGAGATCCTCCATTATGATTGGCTTGGAAATGGAAAAGAGCCATTACTGGTTGTGGATGTGTATAAAGAGCCAACAGGTAAAAGACCGGTAATAAGTCCAATGGAAGTAGATTTGAACAAGGCAATTGAGGAGTTCGTAAACAAGGCTAAATCATCAAGTAGTGTAGACAAAAAATTTGAGCGTTACATGGGTGAAGAAGCGCACGAATTGCTGAGAAATCTGGCAAGCGGGGAGAATACCTCGTCTGAGTTACTTAGCTGAGGATTGAGAATGTTCCTCAAAACCTTAGAGATTACACCGACCTCAGCACTAACATTTAGAAGAGTGCCCATGTCACACAAGATAATCGATAGTTATAACTTTGTTCCGCCAACAACCCTTTCAGGATTTCTTTACAGACTCATCAAACTCAGCAGCAAGGAAGCACTACCTACACCAAAGAAATTCAAGACTGATGAACCACAAATCGATGAATACCACATTCTTGAAACCAAGGAGGAGACAAAAGGGGCTCTCAGTTTAGGAGGGTACCCAGTTGATTCGAAATCTTCTACAACATTCATGAGTTTCAGAATGGGTTATCAGCACTTAGGAAAGGGACACTCTTTGGCTGATGGGATTGATATTTTTGATCCAAGTTTAGAGGATGTTACTGCCTTGATTTCCAAAAAAATTAATGAAGGCAAATTGAAAGAAGATGGACTAGAGAAATTTCAAAAGGAGTTCGAGAAATCTGGCAATAATAAATATTACAAGCGATGTGTCTTTAAAGCAGTGCTAAATGGTTTAGATATACCAACATTTCAGGCATTTAAAAAAGAAGAGCGAAGACAACCCCTTGACTGGTATTTTTGTTCAGCAGAGAAATTTTACGGGTTTTTAATCTCTGAAGAGCCAGATTCGCTCGATTTATTTGACCGAGTTGAGAACTATGGGTTTAAAATAGGGAAAGAGGGGTTTGCATACGTTTCCAGGTCTTTTAAAACTCTAGAATTAGAAGGTGCTGACGGAGAGTTCGTCTCCAGCACAATTATACCCACCACAGATTCTGGAGTAAAGTTAAAAGAACTATCAGAGATAGAGAGCCTATACTATTTTGATCCTGATGCTCAAAGGTTCGGCAAAGGAATATTTGCCCTAAACGGAACTCTGGCCGAAGGCGAGTACTACACTGTTTCATCAAATAACGTGGATGTGAGCATCCCTCAAGCAACAGTTAAACTTCTAAAGGGTGCTTAAAGATGTTAGACGGAATTGCCAAGACCTTTAGAACGGACAAGAAAGTAATTTTTGTAGGAATCCAAAACCATTGTGCTAATCTGGAAAAAATTGTGGATGGTTTTGATGATAATTTTACTGGACACAAAGATTTGTTAAAAGATGCCGCTTCCAAACATGATTTATGGAAACATGCGACAATGAACCCTGAAATTATAATAAAAGGAAAAGGTAATTTATTCTGGGGGCATGGATCAGAGTTCCCTTCGAATTTGGTGTCAAGGGATTTTGATGAGATTGAGTTTGATGAACAAAAAAGAGTTGGTAACTATCCCAATTATTATATCCTCAACTTAATACGTCTCCATCATTCTGGTTTCAGCACATTTAATCTTTACAGCAAGACAAACTTTATTTATGAAGCTGGGAGGGTAAAAGGAATCAGTGTAAAAGAGAAGATGAAGAAGTTCATCAAGGACTGGTACGCCTTAAAGACGGCAGACTGGATTGACAGCTCTTTGATGGAATCAGTTTTCAAAGCGGAGGAATTACCATCTCTAATCGACCTCGGATTGAAGTCTGAAGTAGATTTAGGAAAAACAGGAGAAAATGATTACTTTGTGATCCCCTCTAACATTATGAAGGAAGATTTGAAACTGGTTTATCAATATGCAGAGAATGATATAGACAAGATTAAACAAGTTATTGGGAAAAAGAGCAGAGGAGATCAGAGATCGGCTCTCAATGACTTTTTCTTAGAGAGTGAGAAAGACACGGTTGAGGTGTTTCTGCATGGAGATTGATAATATATTCAAATTAATTGATGGGTCTTTTGTGCCCAGAGACCACCAAAAAAGGTGCTGGGAGTTGATTGATGACGACTCTCCCGGTATCACTTTACTCTCTGGTACTGGGTCGGGGAAAACAGAAGCAATCTTATTGCCTGCTCTTTTCAAAAATAAACGGCTGGTTATGATTTACCCCACAAGAAGTCTCGTAAATGATCAAATAAATCGTGTTAAAGATTATGTTAGGGTTTCGGTGTCTAACGGGGAGTTAAGAAAGACTATCATTCTCGACTTAGGTGATGAACAGTACTCTTTAACCTATGCCCCATTTAAAAAAGATGAGGTTCTGTTGAGGATTAAATCTCAGCTCAAGTTCTGGGAAGACACTGGAAAGCTTAAACAAATTAAACTGGTAAATAATGATCAGGAGGAAGTACTGGAAAAAGTCCCTGAGGACTTAGGGAAAAAGATAGATGAGCTTATAGCTAACCTCGATAATTTTGATTTGATTTTCATTTCAGGACCCTACACCACAATTGAAGTTAAAGAGAATGGACGCGGACGGTTTTTTGTAGAAAAATCCAAAAAACACTACTACGGTGGGGATGTTATTTTAACCACTATAGACAAGTTTCTTTACAGATTTTTTGGGTATGGGGAGAGACGATGGAATTTGATTTATCCATATCGCCTTTATATGGGCGAGGAGGCAATAAATAGATTGATAATTGGGTTTGATGAGGCGCATACGTATGATGGAGTCTCTTATACCAATTTTGTCAACCTGCTCTCCACTTTAGTTGCTAACAGGATAAAATCGGTGGTAATGTCGGCAACACTTCCTGAACAGTTCATAGACTTGACTCAACAGAAATTTGGGATGAGTTTTGTGAAAGGAGGTGACTACAAGGGCGAAAAATCCTATGAACTCTTGGACTTAGGTGAGGATCGAATCCAGAGAATCAAAGACGTAATCAATCGTAATTCAGATAAAAAGGTGATTGTAGTAAGGAATACAGTAAGAAATGCATTCGAGATCTTTGATTTGCTGGAAAAAGATGAAAAATATAAAGATCACACTTTCTTCTATCATGGAAGGTTATTCTCGTTTGTCAAAAGTAATACTTACCGCAAATTAAAGGAAAAGGATGAGAAGAATGAGCCTTACATATTGGTGACCACACATGCTATAGAAGTGGGATGCGATTTGGATGCAGACGTACTAATTACCGACTTTTGCAACCCCGACCAGCTAATCCAGAGGGCTGGGAGGTGTGCAAGAAAAAGTGGAAGAAAAGGAGACTTATACATCCTTGGAAAAGATTTCTTGGATAACTCTCCAAGTAGCGACTCTTTTTTAAAAGACGAAGAGGGTTTTGATTATGGGGTTTATACCCAGATTCTGAGAGAGAATAACAAAAGTGAGTTGCCTGAAGAGGAAATTAGAGAGAAAACAATCAAACACAACTTCAGAAAAGATGAGCTGACTGACGCACTATTTCAATACCTGCACTCTTATATACATGAGTTCGATAGGAGCAAAGAAGAACTATATAACAGCGGGATAATAGCAACGAGGTCTTGGACGCCTTCTGTAAATTTTTTCTGGTTGAAGAAGGAGACGGATTTGAAAGAAATTAGAAAATTATTCAACGATATGAGCGTTTCCGAGGTTATCAACAAATTAATAGATGATAATCAAATCTATAATTACGAGCCATTATCCATAAATTTAGACTCTCTTGTCGCCAAGGAAAAGGTAAAAGCCAGCGAATTGAAAAACGAAGTTGTTATTGTAGCTACTCAAGATTCTGAAGCTAAAAATTACATCAAAGGAAATATAAACCCATATTTGAGCGAGATATATGTATTCTGTCAATCTATGCCGTATCCAAATATCAATCCAATGAACGGCCTAATTCAAGTTCCCAAGCTCTTGGAACTGGATAATAGAGATAGGGGCGTAATAACCCGTTTAAAACTTGGAAAGCAGATTTCTCTGGCAGATACTGATGTACGTATAGAGTATTTGAATTCAAATGAGATTGGATAGTTTTAGCAATTAAGTGAATTATGGCTTATTAACAATACCTTTGAGAAAAGGTGACAATCCATGCTCTCCCTCTCATCCCTAACCGCACACCTCAACTTCGTTTCACCAGCGGAATTCCCTTACTGGATGGGCTCAACCTTCCGGGGTGGATTCGGCATATACTTGAGAAAAGCGTGCTGCCCTGACATTAACAGGGACTGCCTTACATGTGAAGAAAGAGAAGAGTGCATCTTCTATCACTCCCACATGAGAGAATCTTCCAGTTACGGGCACTCGGCACCACCCAAACCCCTCATTATCGTCCCCCCGTTCTTCGGCAAGACCCTATCAGTCGAAAAAGGGTACCTCCAACTGAACATCCTGTTATTCGGCAAGTTTACAAAATATCTCCCTCACACCGTTCTGGGGCTCAGGTTACTGGGACAGGCTGGGATTGGCAGCAAAAGACGCTATGATATGAACCAGTTCACCATCTCCAGCATAAACTGCAACTTTTCCAGAGAGGTAGTATGTGACGGGCACACCGTAAACCTTGAGAGCATGAAGGTCATTGATATAGCGGACATCAAACCAGTCAAAATGGACGAAACCCTCACTATCAAATTCAAAACCCCTTTCATAGCTAAAAACGAGTTCCCTCCCTCATTTGACCGTTTGCTCTGGCACATCAGGCAGCGAACAATACAGTATGTAAACGAATACGGGGATGCTACCCGCGTACCGGAGTTCAGGGCAAAAGGAGAAGTAACCCATTCCAAGGAGCACTTCCATAAACTAAAGCGGAGATCTCAACGAGGAGGTAAACAGGAATTCTATGGATATACCGGAATTGTGGAGTACAGGGTAGATGAGATGGATGAAACTGCCGGATGGCTTCTCGGAGTGGGAGAATTGATGGGAGCTGGGCCAAAATCTTCCTTCGGTTGTGGATGCTTCGAGGTAGAGACAAAAACAAATTTATCCTACTAAAAAGTTTAGGTCCTTGCTCAATTAACCTTCGGCCGGTTTCTGTAGCACTTTCTTTTTTCTTAATCCTAGATTGATTATCGTCCCTATTAGAAGGATGTTGAGTGCGGCGAATTTGTGGACTGATTTGAGTGTGTATCTGTGAGAATTTTGAAAAACCTTAGGATGAGCTAACTTTTGAGGTAAGTGGAGTGGTTTTGAGTTTTGAGGTAAATTATTTTAATATTGAGGGGTGAATTGGTATAATGGCTAAGATTACGGTTAATATGGTTAACAAAATATATAGTAGTTGGCTGATTAATAATGGATGTTAACTGAACAGCGTATTTTACACACCTCTTAAAGTTTAAAGACTTTTTATTTCCGAACCTATGAAAATATGGGCTCGGCCGGATTTGAACCGGCGACCTTCGCCGTGTCAGGGCGATGTCATAACCACCTAGACCACGAGCCCTATAGTATAACTATAATATATTGTAGATGACTTTAATCCCTATATTGTTTATGAAACTTATGGTTATGGTTTATGGATTGAATTGCAGTTATCGAGTTGTAGGGTAATAGAGTATCATTATAGTAGAGTAGTATATATAGTTGAATCTCAGATCAAATATTGTTTTCTTTAGTCTTAGTCAAGTTCGCTGCTCACGATACCCCATATAAAGTTGAAGGCTGTTTCTGAGTTTTCTTCTAGGACGTCCATAAATCTGGTTCCGTCTATGTTCTCTATTACTGGCATGCACTCATTCTTCTTTATCTTGTTCCCTTGCTCCAGTATCTCGTGGCTTATGAGTTCTTTCTCTATCTGACTCTTTAGTTCTTTGTTGCTTAGTTTGTTGTGGTATATGGTTGAGAGGGAGTCCAGGATCATGCTTCTAACGTGTTTCTCTCCTTTTTCTTCGTGGAGGTGGGGGTTCAGGGTCTCTATCTGGAATACTTCTATTCCGGTGGTTGACGCCTCGGTGTAGGTGGATTCTCCCTTTCCGAACTCCTCCAGCAGGTAGATGAGCTGGTATGGTTCAACTGAGTAACCGGTGGAGTAGTGCATTATATTTGCCAGCTTCATGGTCATGGCGTGCTCTCCAGCGTTACCTGTTTTTACTATATCTGTTCCGAAGCCGGTCAGGTTGGTTAATAGAGAGTTGAGGAACCTGTTAGTGGTTTCAGATACTCTGCCCCATTTCTTGAAGTATAGTTTTCGCTTCACGATCTTGGGTTTGTGTCTCCAGTGGAGCCTCACCATTGTGTAGGGAGACTCGCACATGCAGAATCCAGCAGCATAATCTTTGATATACTCGTTGACCGCGCCCGGGAAGTAATTGTCGGCATCGATAAATCCTACGTAATCCTTCCCCATTGCTTTGGCCAGTGCGAGGCCGATTATCATTCCTTCGGCCTTACCGTCCCTGACCAGACCATCTTCATCAATAATATATGGGTAGCCGGTCTCTTTGAACGCCAGACCTAATCCAGGATCTTTCTGGTGGATGAGCATTATGGGGTGCTTGGTCAGCTTGTGGAATCTTTTTATTATGTCTTCTTCCATTTTGAAGATGTTCTTGCCGGTTCTGGAGCTATTGGATATGACAGCCACATGACATCTTTTGGGGATGGCCTTCAAGACACCCTCCAATAAGTTGGTTTTTTCATCTTTAACAGGTATTATAATTAACATTCTCTCGAGTATGCTCTCGATTTCCTCATTGGAAATAGAATGAAGTAAGGTATCGTTAATACCTTCTGATTCGAGCTTCAGTACTTTTTGAACATCATAAATTTTTACCGAGCCCAAAATTTCTGCGCTGCGAGGAGCTTCTATGAGCATCTTGATTACCCCCAACTATCATTAGAGGGCATGTTATAAAAATGTTGCCAGTTACACTCATATCGGCCAAAAACTGGCCATACCTCTTAGATTTAACATTGAAAAAACCAACATCAAATTAAAGAGATATAAAGAACCCATGAAATGGTTTAAAGAATTGGTCAATTGAGAATGAGGCTTATGGGTTAAAAGTTAGTGAGAGGTCGCCTAAAGCAGTTCAAGACTGTCTTAACTCTACAATGGAATCAAGTATCCCCTCAAAAGAAATTTGTTCAGCCGAAGAGGGTTTCAGCTCTATGGTCTTAAAGGGCCGCATCAACTTCAGGATCTCTTCAGTTGTGGTTTTCCACGGCTCTTTTATGGAAGAAACGGCTGTTAAAGCCTTCCTGTACAACTCTCCTGAGTAAAGGGCAGCTTTTCCGGGAGCTATTGCTACAATAGATTGGGCATCAAGGGACTTAGCAGTGGGTGCGGCAGCATTGTTGTAGGACTCTACTACCATGAACTGGTGCTTGTCCGCAATGTGATTCAGACACTCGTCGGCAAGAGTGTAGGAGTTGAACAGCAATTCATGGATGAAATCCAGATCGACTTCCACAGGATTTTCCGCCGAATTCATAACCTTCCTTACCTCTTCTTTCATGGTATCTGTGAGTCTTTCCACATTGGGAGGAACATAATAATGCGTGGTTCTCTTCATATCGGTTACCCTGATGACCACCAGCTGTGAGGTTAGGTTGATTCCCAGGTACTCTTTGCTCTCCCATTCAACCCTCTCCGAGTCGGGGGGCATGAGCAGAGATATCACAGGACCTTCACACTCTATGGGATCAGAGCTGCCTGCGGCCTCATGAAGTTTGTAGATGTCACTGCCGATAAGCTTACCATACTGAACACTTCTCTCAACACAGCTATGCTGGTACCATCCACTCATTGAGCTGATGGGTTTGCTTACCCCCACATCATATCCCCTCTCTCTGGCCTCAGATACAAGAGAGCAGGCCATAGTGGTTTTTCCCGAATCAAAGGGCAGCAGTCCCACCACCAGAACCTGATTTTTATCTACATCCGGTACATAATGAGATTTAAGGGCGGAATCATCAACCATAAGATTTGTGCAACCCGGCTTTTATTATAGATTGTGGATAAGCAGTGGAATACTGATAAATACAGGCCAATTGAGAAACAACTTGATGCATAAGATGGTTATCTTCTGTATGGGGTGAGGTGAAAAATATTTTAAATTGTTCTATTCTCCATATCAACATGGATTCTGATAAGACCATCGCAGAGAAAATACTCTCCAATAAGAGCGGAGAAGCCGCTAATTCGGGAGAGATCGTAATTGCTCATATTGATCAAATAGCTTTACAGGATGGAACCGCTCCTTTGGCCATAAACCAGATGAAGGAACTGGATAAAGAGATCCAGGCCGCAAAAAGAACTCATTTTTTTGTGGACCATGCTGCTCCTGCTCCCAGAAAAGAGCTGAGCAATGACCAGAAAATGATAAAAGAGTATGCTGAAAGCATTGGTGCCGATTTCAATCCTCCTGGAGAGGGTATAATCCATCAGCTGATGGTGGAGAAGCATGTCAACTCCGGTGAGCTGGTAGTTGGTGCTGATTCTCACACCTGTACTTATGGTGCTCTGGGAGCCTTTGCCACCGGCATGGGCTCTACAGATATTGCGGTTGCAGCAGTTCTGGGTAAGAACTGGTTTAAGGTTCCTGAAACCTTTAAGATGAATTTGGAAGGAGAATTTCCTCAAGGGGTCTATCCCAAGGATCTTGTTCTCAAAATAATTGGAGACCTGGGAGTGGATGGTGCCACCTACAAGGCTCTGGAATTCCACGGCTCAGCAGCAGATTCCATGCCCATGGACGGGAGGTTCACCATCTCCAACATGGCTGTGGAGTGTGGAGCCAAGGTGGGTTTGTTCAAAGCAGATCAGATAACCGGTCAATATCTGGTGGAGAGAGGTAGAGAGAACCAGTTCAGAGAAGTTCAGCCTGACCAGAATGCTGAATACGAGAAAGAGTTCAACTTCGACGTATCCAACTTGGAGCCCATGGTCGCCAAACCGCACAACGTTGACAACAGCGCAGAAATAGGCGAAGTCGCCGGTACTCCAGTAGACCAGGTTTTCATTGGGACTTGCACCAACGGAAGGCTCTCAGACATTGAGAAGGCAGCGGAGATACTCAAGGACAGGAAGGTCAAGAGCAGGCTCATCTTGGGGCCTGCAAGCAGAGAAATCTACGTCAAGGCCATGGATTTGGGCTATCTGAAGACCATAATGGAAGCGGGAGGTCTGATCTCTCCACCAGGGTGTGCTTGCTGTGTAGGAATCCATATGGGTGTCCTTGCTGATGGTGAAGTTTGTGTGTCTACGGCCAACAGGAATTTCAAGGGAAGGATGGGCAATCCAGAAGGAGAGATATATCTTGCTTCCCCTGCCACTGCAGCAGCAACAGCAGTTAAAGGAGAGATTACCGACCCACGAGAATTGGAGTAATAACTGCTGGCTTTTAGCTATCACCAGCAAAGTTATTAAACACCGAGATTTCAGATAAAAACGGTGACAGAGATGGAACTTGATAAACTCAAGCATGGAACGGAACTCATCAAGAGAGGATTTGCCAAAATGCAAAAAGGCGGGGTCATCCTGGATGTAACAAATGCCGAGCAGGCCGCTATAGCTGAAGAAGCCGGTGCTGTTGCGGTAATGGCCCTGCACAAAGTACCTGCAGATATCAGGGAAGCTGGCGGAGTGGCCAGAATGGCGGATCCCAAGATCATTCAGGAGATCATTGACTCTGTAACCATTCCTGTAATGGCCAAGATAAGGATCGGGCATGTAGCCGAGGCCTACACCCTGGAGTCATTGGGTGTGGACATGATAGATGAGAGCGAGGTATTAACTCCTGCAGACGTTTTCTTCCATGTGGATAAACGCAAGTTCACCATTCCATTTGTATGCGGTGCCAGAAGCCTGGGAGAGGCCGTTAGAAGGACCTGGGAAGGTGCTGCCATGATAAGGACCAAAGGTGAAGCAGGTACAGGCAATGTGGTGGAAGCGGTCAAGCACATGAGGATCATCAATAGGACCATCGCTACCCTCAAGGAGCTCAACGAGGAGGAGACCTACGGAATGGCCAAGCATTACGCCAGCACTTATACCAGATTGCTGGAGACTACCAGAGAAGAATCAGGTTTCGGAGGAGATATAAGCCTCAAGGACGTTGTTTTTGAAGATTATACTCTTCAGAACATTATCGATGGTATTCAAAAGGAATTGAATGAAGTTAAAAAGTATAAAAGGCTGCCTGTAGTCAATTTTGCCGCCGGAGGAGTGGCAACACCTGCAGACGCCGCATTTATGATGAGATTGGGGGCAGACGGTGTTTTCGTGGGCTCAGGAGTGTTCAAATCCAATAACCCCAAAGAATTCGCCAGAGCCATAGTTGAGGCCGTACACCACTACGACGACCCCAAGATCATTGCCGAAATATCCAAGGGCCTGGGAGACGCCATGAAAGGCCTTGACATGCTCCAGCTGCCAGAAGACGAGAGGATGCAGACCAGAGGAGTGTAATGCGTGTTTCCGTTGTGGGATACCAGGGAGATGTAGAAGAGCACGTAAATACTCTGAAAAAGGCTGCCAATAAACTCGATCTCGATTGCGAAGTTTTGCCTACTCGCGACCCGGATGTTGTGGCTCAAAGCGATGGTGTTGTCCTCCCCGGTGGAGAGAGCACCACCATAAGCAGACTAATTTTTTCCCACCATATTTCTCCCCAGATAATCGAGTTAGCGAATAAGGGCTGCCCGGTTATGGGTACCTGCGCTGGCATGATCCTGCTAGCCAAACACGGCGACGAGCAGGTGAAGAAAACCGGGACAAAATTACTGGGGCTTATGGACGTGACGGTCAAGAGGAATGCTTTCGGAAGGCAACGAGAGAGCTTTCAGGTCAACCTTGATATAAAGGGTATAGGTAGCGTCGATGCAGTGTTCATCAGGGGTCCCGCCATAATTGAGGCGAACGGGAATGTAGATGTTCTGGCCAGATTCGACGATTACATAGTTGCTGCTCAGCAAGGGAATCTGCTGGCACTCGCTTTCCACCCCGAACTAACAGAAGATACCAGAGTTCAGGAATACTTTCTGAACATGGTGAAAAGCTGGAAAGTTGGGAGCAGCCAATAATGATCAGATGTCGGTTGCGTCAATAACTGCTCCTTTCTGCCCCGCATACCTGTAAAGTTTATAGGCCAGCAGTTTTTTGTTCCCGGTTATCATGAACGATTTTTTGTTCCCCAACACTATCAATTTCTTTCTTGCCCGGGTGATGGCCACGTTGAGCCTTCTGGAATCGGAGGCGAAACTCAAATCCTTGGTTGCGGTCAAGGAAAGTATTATGACGTCCTTCTCTCTTCCCTGAAAGCCGTCTATGGTGTTGACCTCCACATCCGTTTTGGTGGAGATGAGCTCCTTCTGCTTCACGTAAGGAGTGATGACCCCTATATCCTCTGCTCTGACACCGTGGAGTTGAAGCTCTTCACACAGAGTTGCTGTGGCTTCAGCCTCCCCGAAATTGTATTTGGAGCCCTTACCCTCCTCAGTTCCCTGAACGTTCAAGAAGACCACCGGAAGTTGAGGGGACAGAACAGGGTTAGTTGAGCCGATATTCAGCCTGACGTCCTTGCAGCTCTCGTGAGGGGTTATGGCTTTCCTGTAGATGAATTTGGCGGCGAAATCAATGATATCGGGATTGCTCCTGTAGTGGTTCCTCAACCACACTGCCTGCGGCTTCAGGGAGTAGAAGAAGTTGAAAGCAGAGAATTTAGAGGACTTATTATTGTACCGAAGAACAGGAGAGAGCTGGTAGGGGTCGCCTACCATCACAAACCTTTTCCCTTTCTGCATGGCCAGCAGAGCTGCGGATACCAGTGCCTGACTGCTCTCGTCGATGAACACCAAGTCAAATTTCTGCTCGTTCATGGGGTAGATAGCGCTCTTTATGAGGGTGGAGCCCACTATGGGAGTGGAGTTGAGGGTCTTCAACATCTCCTGCTCTATCTTCTTGGAGTTCTTGGAATAGTACTCGGCCACTTCTTCCGGGTCATCATCTTCCACTTGCATCTTGTGGAGAACATTTTTCTCCAGGGAGTAGCTCAATGCACCAGGGGATATTCTGGATGGGTTCCCTACTCTGGTGGCTCTGGATGTCTCCAGCTTTTCGATGGCGTTATCCACAGCTCGATTGGTATGAGAGGCAATCAAAACCCGCATACCTCTCATGGAAGCCATCTCCGCTGCCTTGGAAATGAACTCGGTCTTTCCCGTTCCGGGAGGGCCAATAACCAGCAAAAGGTGGTCATCGGGAAGTTCGAGGGAAGTTGCGGCAGCAATACCCTGGTACCTGTCCAGCCCGTTTATGTTGCCTATGGAAGCAGAATTATAGACCTGGGGCAGCTCTTCAGCCATGTAGCGGTCCAGAATATCCAGCTGAAGATCATAGGAGATGAGATTCTCCATCACAATAAGCTTCAAATTTCTCTTTTCGGGGGTCTGTATGAGCTTCACCACCTGATGATCCCCGCTCCGGATGACGTAGCCCAGCTCCTGAATGGTACTCCCATCCATGAAACCCAACAGGGTCCCTTCGGGCAGCTTTCTGGTGTCTATAACCCCTATGTTATTTTTGACCGCCAGTAGCTCTCCCTCAAAAGATGCTCTCTGCTCTGCCTCCTCTCTTACTCTATTCCTCTCCTCTTCCAGGATCTCCCTCAGCTTAAGAAGCACTTTTTGACTGTCCATATTAGAGGCACCTACAATGATGAATTATGATGTTGCGTTCCTTTACCGGGCCAGTGGTGCATTGTTTATATTTTGCTAATTCACTGGTTGCCAGCATACAGCATATGCCAATGCCCTATGCCCATAGAATATGCACATAGGTATTGACCATAAGTTTTAAAAACAATCTTGGATAAGCGGGTGTCATAAAGATTAAAGCATTACTTCTTTATAAGCATGTTAAGGGCCGGTAGCTCAGACAGGTCGGAGCGACGGACTCTTAAGGTCTGTCCGGAGATATCCGTTGGTCGGGGGTTCGAATCCCTCCCGGCCCGTTCTCAATTTGAATCATGTTGATTTTGGTAGCCTATTAACTTATATATATTTAATATCTGATTATTTTTCATGCTCCCTTCAAGCCATTTAGCTGCAGGATACATTCTGGCTTACCTGTTTTACTCTGTGGGCTTTATAGGAAGTATGTTTTTCTGGCTGGCTATACTGGCTTCCGTTCTTATAGATATTGATTATTTTTTGAATTACTCACATAGAGAGCTTTTGACCCATACACCCGCTTTCTGGCTGGTGATGTTAACCCCCTTTATATTGTGGAGAATTGAGTTAGTAGTGGTGTTGCTGGCCATAATGCTCCACTTTTCCATGGATATGGTGGACTGGGGTATTATGGTATTCTACCCCTTCTCCAAAAAGAACTATGGCCTAAAACTGTTACCTGAACTGGGGTCGAATTCCCCCCTGAATTTTTTGAAGGGCTACATATCCAATAATAAGATGGTGCTCCTGGAGATAGCCATCATCTGTGCCGCAGTTCTTCTTGCTGTAAAAGTAAACTTCTTCTGAACTGTCTTAGCGGTAGCGAGGCTCAAATATCTAACCTTATAAATTAGAGTATACAAAAGATAAAAGATAAAAGGTAAGATGGATCAGGATTGCTCCTTCCTCTTCTTCATAACTTCTTCCAGCTTTCTTTCCATGGGCTCCTCGTCAGTATACTGACACCTTAGAAAATGGTCAACCGCAGTAGCAATTGCATCTTTGGTTGCATTCTCCCCTGTCTTTTTTTTCAATTCACTTAGCGTGGACTCATCCAGTACGGTTTGGGCGTGAACAATTTCTGCCATAATATCTCCTAATCCGTTTAAATCACGTTAATATTTAAAACCCCTTAATTTTCCCATGATGACTTGATGATCTCTGGGAGCAAAGAAAAGGAAAAGGAAAAGTAAAAAGTAATTTAAGGTTCTATTCTGTTCAACTTGAGATTGGTTTATACTACAGTAAAAAATATCTTCCCCTTGCCGGAAGAAGAGTTATGAGGCCCAAAGAAGCTCTAAAGATTTCCAGAAAAGTCACAGAGGAAGTCAAAAATAGTATATCAGGAATATCTGATGGAGAACTCTCTTCTGAGGTTGGGATGGGGAAGGATGGCACCCCCACCAAGAAGATAGATAAGTGGGCTGAAGACGCAGCAATCAATGTTCTAAGAGAATATGACGTTACTGTTGTAAGTGAAGAGGCGGGGGTTGTGGGTGAAGGTGATGTTCATGTGGCGCTTGATCCCATTGACGGCACATTCAATGCGGGAAGAAACATTCCTCTCTATTCAGTTTCCCTGTGTTTTTCCACGAGTCCCAGGATCGCTGACACATTTATGGGATACGTTTGTAATCTGGTAACCGGTACAGAGTACTGGGCGGACACGAAAGCGTATAAGAACGATAAGATAATTTCTGTTTCGGATACCTCCTCCATAGAGGAGTGCAACGCTATTTTCTATTATCCGGACAGAAAATATGACTTCAAAAAGATCAGGATAATGGGTAGCGCCGCACTGGAAGTCTGTATGATCTCCGATGGGTCTTTCGACTGTTTTATAGATTTTAGAGGGGATAAGGGGTTTTTAAGGGTTTATGATGTAGGTGCAGGAATTCATATCGCCAGATCTGCAGGGGCGGTGGTCACAGATACCCAAGGGAATAACCTGAATGAGAAAAGAATTAAAATGGATGAGAGATTTAAGCTTGTAGTATCCAATAAACACCTTCATCCTCAACTGTTGGAGCTGGTAGCGTGAATGTGGCGGTAGTGTATAAGCGGGATTCCGGTGAAATTGCTCAGGATGTGCTCAAATTCTTGAATAGCAGGGAAGTCTCGGCTAAGGAATTCAATTACTTTTCTCGCGAGCTTGAAGACTACGATTTTATTGTCAGCATAGGGGGGGACGGCACCATACTGGACATACTTCAGGAAGTAAAGAATTGCCCTCCCATCTTTGGAGTGAATACCGGGAAGATCGGCCTGCTCAATCATTCGGAAAAGAACGACTTTAAAGATAGGTTAAAGGAAGTGCTGGAAGGTCAGGTAGGTACCGATGAGTTCCTCAGGATTGAGGGATTTATCAATGAAGAGAAATTAAATGCCATGAATGAGATCGCAGTTTTGAGTGCCATCCCTGCCAAACTGTTGGGTTTAAAAGTTAAAGTGGACGGAGTAGAGACAGAGAGAGTAAGAGCTGATGGCATGCTGTTCTCAACTCCTGTGGGGTCCACGGCCTACGCACTTTCAGCAGGAGGGCCTGTAATTGACCCTCATGTTCAGTCCATACTCACCGTACCTATAGCTCCATTCAAACTGGGGTGGAGGCCCTGGGTGGTCAATCAGAATAGAACAATCGATGTAGAGTTGATCCTGGGGGAGGCAAAGGTCATTGCTGACGGGAGAAAATCCGTAGAGCTGTCCACAAATGATAAGTTGACCATCAAAAAATACGAATATCCTGCAGTGTTCTTCAAAACCCAATCCGAAAGAATAGAAAAAATTGTGAGCAGAATTAGGACTATAGAATAAAATCTTAGCGCTTATCGAACTCCAGTTTTAATTTATCATAGGTTTCCTGCAGAGCCTCAGGTACCACATCCACATCCCCGAAGATGGGCATAAAGCTGGTATCCCCATCCCAGCGAGGAACTATATGGGCATGGAGGTGGTCTTCCATTCCCGCACCTGCAACACTTCCCACATTGATGCCGATATTGAAGCCGTCGGGTTCCATAACCTTCCTTATAATCTCCTCAGACATCTTGACCTGCTCCATCATATCCAGAAGCTCCTCCGATGTAAGGTCAGTAACATCTCCCACATGTCTGTATGGCGCTATTAGCAGGTGGCCGGGGTTGTAGGGATAGCGATTCATTATCACAAAGTTGTTTTCGCCTCTATACAGAAGCAGATTCTCTTTATCCCTGTTCTCTTTGGGATAGCTGCAAAAAATGCATCCCTCCTCTTTTGGTCCCAGAATGTATCTGATTCTCCAGGGGGCAAAGATGCGATCCATAATTTTTTACTCCATAGAGGTTTCAAAAAATTTGTCTTTCTGTTGCAATAAATTTATGATGGTATCTAGCACAAATTATTTTAAAAGCAATGTAGAGTAAATGGCTATGGGTAATATGGAAGAAAATAAACCTAATCACTCTGAAAAAGAAGAGTTACTTGCTGGAATGGATTTTGAAACCACCGCAGATATTAAAGTTCCTGATAAATTAATCGAGCAGGTTATAGGTCAAGATCATGCTGTTAATGCTGCCAAAAAGGCAGCTGTTCAAAAAAGGCACGTGATGTTAATTGGACCTCCAGGTACAGGAAAGTCAATGATCGCCAAGGGAATGGCCGAATTGCTCCCCAGAGAAGACCTGGAAGACATTATAGTTCACACCAATCCTGAAGAGCCTAACCAGCCCAAAATTAGAGTTGTGCCTGCTGGAAAAGCCAAAGAGATCGTGAACGCCTACAAACAGGAGGCAATGAAAAAAGCTCAGGCAAAGAATTTCCTTATTTTCATGCTGGTATTCTTTGTCATAGGCTATACCCTTATAACCAATCCTGAATATTTCTTATGGGGAATCATCGCAGCAGCCCTGATATTCCTGGTTGCGAGGTACGTTCTTCCCAAGGAAGAGAAAAATATACCCAAGTTGTTGATCAATAATGCTGAAAAGTCAATAGCGCCTTTTGAAGACAGTACCGGGGCTCATGCAGGAGCTCTCTTCGGTGATGTCAGGCACGACCCCTTCCAGTCCGGTGGTCTGGAGACACCAGCTCACGAAAGAGTGGAAGCAGGGGCCATTCACAGAGCCAACAAAGGAGTTCTTTACATAGACGAGATAAATACACTGGCCATCGAGTCACAGCAAAAGATCCTCACTGCTCTTCAGGAAAAAAAGTTCCCCATAACCGGTCAATCAGAGCGTTCCAGTGGTGCCATGGTAAGAACCGAAGCAGTACCCTGTGATTTCATTCTGGTAGCTGCAGGAAACCTCGACGCTCTTTACGGAATGCATCCTGCACTCAGAAGCAGAATAGAAGGTTATGGATATGAGGTTTATGTAAACGACACCGTAGAAGATACTGCAGAGAATAGGGAAAATTTCATTCGTTTTGTCGCTCAGGAAGTTGCCAAAGATGGTAAGGTACCACACTTTGACGAGTACGCTGTAGCTGAAATTATAAAAGAAGCAAGGAAGAGATCAGGTAGGAGAAATCACTTGACTCTAAGGTTCAGGGAGCTTGGTGGCCTTATCAGGACCGCAGGAGATATCGCCAAAGGTGAGGGCTCTGAGATCACAAAAGTAGAACACGTGCTGACTGCCAAAAAGATTTCTAAAACGATAGAGGCCCAGCTTGCAGATAAATTCATTGAGAAAAGAAAAGACTACAAACTCTTCACCACAGAAGGTCAGGAGGCGGGAAGAGTCAATGGCCTGGCTGTCATTGGAGAATCTGCAGGAGTGGTTCTACCCATAATAGCCGAGATCACACCTGCCTTGAGCAAAGAAGAAGGTAAAGTTATAGCTACAGGCAGACTCCAGGAGATCGCTCAAGAAGCAGTGATGAATGTATCCGCTATAATAAAGAAGTTCACCGGTAAAGACATTTCAAATCTGGACATACACATTCAGTTCGTAGGAACTTACGAAGGAGTAGAAGGAGATTCAGCAAGCATCAGCGTGGCTACAGCAGTAATATCCGCCCTAGAGAATATTCCTGTTGATCAATCAGTGGGAATGACCGGAAGCTTATCTGTCAAGGGCGAAGTGCTACCTGTAGGTGGAGTAACCCAGAAAATTGAAGCAGCCAGCCAGATGGGGATCAGGAAAGTGATTGTTCCTCAAGATAATTTCGACGATATAATGCTGGATGCTGAGCACGAAGGGAAAATAGAGATAGTTCCCGCTACAAGAATTGAAACAGTACTGGAGCATGCCCTAATCGGCGAAAAAGCAAAAGAGAAGTTACTGGGCAAGCTAAAACAGGAAGCCTACGTGTAACTTCGAAATTTAATTATTTATTTCTTTTTTAATTACTTTAAAATTCAAAAGGTATTAGAGGTTGAAAGGATTAAAAGAATGATTAAAAGGTTTTCAGTAGTTCTCTATGCCCAGTTTCTCTAATGTTTTTTCAGGATTGGTCTGGTATGCGTATATTATGTTGGATACTTCACTAAAGTTTGCTATATCATTTTCTATCATATAGTCCAGAATGGCTTTCCTTCTGTCCAGCTCCTCTTGCAATTCGTTGGAGTCCCATCCTCTTGATTGTTTGATATCTTCCAGGGCTTTGGATGCGCCAATCCTTACGTGAGTGTCTTTAATCCCATCGTAGTTAAATACAGTTGATGTCCTGAGCATTTTTGTTTGAGGGTCTAGGTCGGTTATTTCTGCAATCTCTATATTTCTTCTGAACCTGTTTTCTCCCACATAAACCTCGGACTGTATACTCACAATATCCAGTGCCTCAATCATGGGCCTGGGAACGTTTATGGGAGGATTCTCCAGCCTGTGAATGACTCCGTTGAAAGTGTCGGCGTGGAGAGTAGAATACGTAGTGTGGCCAGTAGACATAGCCTGGAAGAGGGTTAAAGCCTCTTTACCCCTAACCTCACCCACGATAATGTATTCGGGTCTCTGTCTCAATGCAGCTTTTAGCAGATCGTACATCTCCACAGACCTGGAGACGTCTGCAATAGTTGTGCGAGTAATTCCCGGTATCCAGTTTATATGGGGGAGAGTAAGCTCTCTGGTATCCTCGATGGTAACTACTTTGGATTTGGGAGGGATGAATAGGGCTACAGCATTAGTAGAAGTTGTTTTACCACTGGCAGTACCTCCGGCAAAAATCAGGCTCTTCTTATTCTCAATACACAGCCACAGATAGGCTACCTGCTCTGTAGAGAAAGTTCCCCATTTTATAAGATTGATAGGAGTTATAGGCTCCTGTCTGAATTTTCTTATGGTGAACGTAGAGCCGTGATCCGTTACTTCTCTACCTAAAGTCATCTGGATCCTGCTCCCGTCAGGCATGGTGGCATCAATCATCGGCTCAGCGATGGACACATGCTTACCGCACTGCTGGGCAAGTTTAATAACAAATCTGTCCAGCATTTCCGGATTATCAAATTGGATATTTGTCTTCAGGTTAGTATGTTCCCTGTGAAAGATGTAAACCGGTTTTTTATACCCATTACAAGAAATATCTTCAATTTGTGAATCGTACATTAGAGGAGTTATTCTCTCAAATAATATCGAATCCCTCAACACATAATATAGAACCCTATAATATTCTGTTCCCTCCAGCTTAATCCTGAAATCATCCATGATTTGATCCATCTTGTCTCTGAGTATTTCTTCACTCTCCTTCTCTTCTTCTTTGGTTATGGGGAAGTATTGGAGTTTGTTTAAGACTTCTTTAACGATCTCTTTCTCGGTCTCTGTCAATGAAGGCTCATTTATATAATAAGTAGACTCATCTTCATTTTCTGCATCAAGAATATGGACGCTTGCGAATACATATTTACTGTAAATGGGATAGCTATCAATTTGGTTTAAACTTTCAGGGACTTCAAAATCCTGTTGAAGGGATTCAGCCAAGTTTTTAAAAATTTCATTATTGATCTCTTTTTCCTTTACTAACTCTCTTTTTTCTTCTTTATCCTTTAGCTCAATCTTTTCTTTGGAGGTCTCTAATGAGGTCTCATCTACTTCTTCCTGAAGATCCTCTACTTCATCTTTTATGTCATCTTCTTCTTCATAATCATCGATTTCCTCTTCAATTTCTTCACTGGATTTTTTCTTAAGCCTGAGTCTCATTATTATTATAACTATAGCTATGGTAAAAAAGTCTTTTGATGTTCACATGATGCATTACAAAAACAAAAACTATCAGTTATCTCCTTACAAAAAGATTATTCCGCCTGATGAGAAGTGAATACCGGGGATAGAGGCTATTCATGAATTGATTTGAGGATGCTGTGTTTAAAATTCGAGGGGATATCGATTCTGTATCCTTGGGGTTCGATAGGTATAATGTCATCTTCAAAATCCTCTATGGGGCTCTCCAGTATAATGTTTCTTTCCCAACCACTCTCTCCAAGCTTCTTTTGTAGTTTAAGGGTAAAAGGAAACAATCTTCTAATCATAAACTCGGACCTCAGGTCTTGGGTAGATTTGGTCAGAAGGGCAAAAATCGTCCCACCCTGGCTGTGTACCTTCCAGATAGTGTTGAGGAGAAAGAGATATGTTTTCTCCAGACCATGCACCAACAGCAGCTCAGGAATAATAGTAAAAATTAGAGAGAACTTGGTGAGATTTTCTGCAGCTTTAGATATGGAGATACTAACTTCATTCAAGTTCATTATGTTGACCAGGCTATAATCCTTATACTGCTTGGACGAGATAATTCGAAGCTCCCCTTCATAATTATAAGAAGAAAGAATAGACTCGATCATTGTGGGGGGCTCATAAGCAAGCCAAACAACACTATTAGAATAGGAGGAAGCAAGATTGAAGAGGAGAGAACTCCCCTCATGTCCAGGGTCTGCTACAAGCAACAGATCTGTATCAGACATCCCTATCACATCTTTCGATTCTTTATGGTTGAAACTTAAGGAGTCGTTCTTCATATTTGATTCCCTGGACAATGTATATTTTTTTTACTATCAATCAATATCGTTTGTTATGCTTTCCTTATCGATATCATACTTCTCAAAAAGCTGATTCAGGTAAACAGGTATTCTGCCGCTTCTCCTCTTTTTAGCCTTACGGGTTCTCTTCTGTTCCTTCTCAGCCATAAAACAGTTTATATAATGGTTAATAGCCTTAGAAAGAGCTTCTTTCGTAGTAGCTTCCCCTGTTTTCTTTTTAAGCTCTTCAAGAATATCTTTAGGTAGTTTTGTCTGCACAATAATAATTTTCTCCAAATGTATCACCTCACCATTACTATTATAATCATTGTAAAAATAGTTAAATGTTTCGGTTTCACACAACCTGTATTAATAAAAGTAAAGAATGAAAATTGCTTATATATTCCCAGTGGAGAACACAGTAATTTAAGGATTTGAAAGATGATAAAACTAAGAATAAACTCTATATACCTTCTTTAAAAATAAAATACATGAGATGGAATATTGTCCCCTTATCCTTGATGGTACTTGCACTTGTATTGATTATAGTGGGCTCATACAAGGCTCTAATCGAACTTCCAGAGTCACCGGAACCAATATTAGAAAACAGTTATAGGATCATATTTTTCCATGTGCCTTCGGCGGTAACTTCCTTTTTGACATTCACTTTCACTCTGGCTACTTCCATCCAGTATCTCCGGAAAAGAAGCTACAAGTGGGATATAATGTCCGTTTCGTCGGCCAAAGCCGGCTTCTTTCTCATTACTGCTGCACTCATTAGCGGTTCTATCTGGGCTAACGTAGCCTGGGGAACCTACTGGAACTGGGACCCGCGGGAGACCACTGTGCTCATTCTATGGTTTGCCTATGCAGCATATTTCGCCCTTAGAGCATCCATTGAGAATCCGGAGGAAAAGGCCAAGTCATCGTCCATTCTGGCGATATTTGCCTACGCCACAGTACCTCTGAGCTATCTTTCAAGCTCAATATATTTCTCACTCCACCCTGCTACCAGAGATCTGAGCATTGATGTGGGCATAGGCTCTACGCTGGGAATGATGATCACTGGATTTATGCTCGCCTTTGTGGCGTTTTTCATTCTGGATTCAAAATTGAATAGTCTGGAGCTAAAGATTAGGGAGGTAGAATAGATGGATGATTTTACAGCAGTATTTATGGCAGTAGTAGTAATCGTACTGATCATGGCAGCTCTTTTCTTCACCACATTGAGGAAGGCCATGAACATAGAAAAGGAACTGGAACAGCTCAAATAGGAGCGAGTAATTTAAGCACTTGCTATAGAAATCCTCAAAGCTCTTGAGGGGGTGAGGGATGTAGAACTAACTTCACTGAGGATGAATTTCAGGGACTTCACGGAAAGTACGGCCGCTCTCATTCTGTGTACTCTGGGGGCTCTGGTGACTGGAGTTGTTTTGGGTCATGGTAGTGACAGGTTTGTAGTGCTTCCTGCCCTTATTTTGCTTATCCCTCCCAGCATTGGGTTGAGAGGGAATATTTACGCCTCTCTGGGCTCCAGATTGGGTTCGTACCTGCATACAGGTAAGATATCTCCCACATTCGTAATGGATCAAAGAGTCGCAGGGAATGTGTATTCCTCCACATTCCTGTTGTTGATCTTCAGCATTATCGCCGGTCTGCTCGCCGCTCAAATAGCCATCCCCATGGGCTTGACCACAATCGAGAGCTCAAATGCCGGATTTCTGGAACTCACACTGAGCCTTGCACTTATCTCCACTCTGGCAGCGTTCTTCTCTGCCATATTGATGATCCCCTGTACCTTCATCCTTGCCATCGGGAGCTATAGATGGGGCTGGAACCCCGACAACGTAACTGCTCCCTTCATCACCCTCATCGGCGATATGGTGACCCTTCCAATCCTATTTGGTTCCATGGATATTGTGCTGGCTATAAGTCATCCAGTGAAGATCGTTGCTACCATTATAGTTTTGATACTTACAGCCGGATTTTACCTTCTCAACAAGAGGACAGAGAAAAAAGGGCTGGGAGAAAAAATCGTGAAGGAGAGCATACCAGTGCTTCTGATATGTACCGTTCTCAATTTTGGGGCGGGAACATTATTGGGAGATAATCTGGAGAGCTTCGTGGCTCTGGCAGGGTTGTTCATAATCATACCGGCATTCCTGGAGGACGGGGGTGCCATTGGAGGTATACTCTCCGCAAGGATATCCACCATGCTCCACCTCGGTATCCTCTATCCTGATTCTAGACCTAACAAAGAAGTTTTAATGAGCTTCGGCACCATGCACCTTCTGGCTCTCATAATATTTCCCGTCATCGGCCTGGCCGGTCAAGCAGTAAACCAGCTTCTGCAATTGCCCACCATCCCTACAGCTCAAATGATACTCCTGACCATTATAGCAGGCCAGCTCCTCATGCTTATCCTGGATATGCTGTCATATTACTTCGCTATAATCTCTTACAGAAGGAATCTTGACCCGGATAATGTGGGCATCCCCCTCATAACATCTTCAGCAGATATACTGGGTATGGCATGCCTTATATTCACCATGGTCATCTTAAATATCGTTTAATAGTTGTAACCGGTCAGACAAAAAATGAAAAGTGAAACGTGATGTTTGTATGAAGGTCCTCTCCCTGCTTTCTGGAGGTATAGATTCCATAGTCGCCTGCTACATGATGTTGGATAAGGCTGATGTTGATTACTTGCACATATCAACAGGTAACAGGTCATTGGAGAAAGTAAAAGAGCTGGTATCCCGAATTGACGGGGAGAAGAACATTTACACTGTAGAGCACTCTCTACTCATGGAGCAGATCAGAGAGTTCATGATTAGGAATAGAATTAGTTCCAATTACACTTGTATTTACTGTAAAAGAGGGATGCTCAAGACAGCAGAAACTCTGGCAGATAAAATCGGGTGTGAAGCTATTATAACGGGGGACAGCATCGGTCAGGTAGCCAGCCAGACCATAAGAAACCTTTATATGGAAGACATTACGGTTGAAACACCTGTGATCCGGCCACTAATTGGTATGGATAAGGATGAGATCATAGAGCTGGCCAGAAAAGCAGGTACATACGATATATCCATTATGCAGGATGAGGGTTGTGTTTATCTTCCCTCTCAACCCATAACCAGAGCCAAGAAAGATAAAATGATAAACTTCGACTTCAGCTTTGACCCCATTATAGAGGAGGTCGAGGTTCTTGAACTTTAGACTGAGGCTTTATATAAGATCGTTTTCAAGCGAAAAGGATGTTCATCAGCTTTAAGCCGTCCACCTGACCGAGCAACCCTTTTCTGCAGGCTCTCTCCGAGAAGGTCTTGACATCGTCTCTTTTCTTACCGTAATAAACAAAGGGCACCGGCTCGGCTACGTGGGTTCTGACGGAGATGGGTGTGGGGTGGTCTGGTAACAGCATTATCCTGGTCTCATCCAGCTCCACTCTGTCCAGCAGGTAACCTACGATCTTCTCGTCGTATAATTCTATTCCCTCCACCTTGTTCTCCACACTTCCTTCGTGTCCTGTCTCGTCTATACCTTCTAAATGCAGGGCCACAAAATCTGAAGAGCCCAAGTTCTTGAGAACGGCTTTGGCCAGCCCCTTATAGTTGGTGTCAATGTAGCCGGTCATTCCGGGGACTTCTTTCACCTCAAGCCCGATCCCCTTACCTATTCCCTGGAGCAAATCCACTTCGGAGATCATTACTCCCTTAACTCCCCACTTCTGGGTGAAACTGGGGAAAGAAGATAGTTTCCCTCCGCTCCACGGCCATATCATGTTGGCCGTATTCTCCTTCATGACCTCCTTGGATCTCTCTATCAAGTGGTTCAACAGGGATGCCAGCTCCCCATTCGATGGCAAGTAGTCGTCAAACCTCTTCTCCAGAATGTCATGAGGAGGAGTGGTATTGACCTCCTGTTCATCCTGTTCAAATTCTTTGTCTATGGTTAAGAGGTTCCTGTAGCTTTTTCCCCGGTAGAATCTGGTGTTCTCTTCTGCTTCTTCATTGAGAGAATTAATGACCTCTTTTACCTCATCATCCCCAATTTTCTTGCCGGAGTGGTCTTTCATTATGCCGTCTTCAACGTAGACCAGATTACATCTGAAGACCATTTCAGCCTCAATATCTCTGGCAAGGGCTTCAATAGGCCCTCTTCCGGTATAGTACTTCACCGGGTCCACTCCCAGGATTGTCATGTTGGCGATGTCGCTGCCTGGTTCATAATTGTCTGGAATCGTTCTTGTAATGCCACAGGCTCCCCTATCAGCAAGGTAGTCCATATTGGGGGTATCGGCATATTCAAGCGGCGTCTTATTTCCAATTTCTTTAATGGGCCAGTCGGCCATTCCATCGGGGATGAGCAGGAGATGTTTCATGACTTCGAATGTTAATCGAACTTCATAAATAGATTTCTGGAATAGATATTACATAGTAATAGTAAGACAGGAGAACATCTTTGAAGTATTTGAGCTTTTTCTAAAGATAATGTTCCACATGGTTTAATTGGGGTCTGTTTAGTAATTGAGAAGTTTAGTGTCTCGTTGAGGGCGAAAGGGAAAAGAAGAAGGTTTATATATTAAAAAGATTAAATCTAATTGGATGGAGGTCAGTCCACTACCGCAAAAAGCTAATAGGAGTTTTTTATATCTCCACTCCCCAACATTATTATTCAGCTTGTGAAAGTAGTGGATTGACCCTATCCCCATTCTACTTTGTATAGGGCTAATAGAGTTATTAAGGTAATTTTTTATTACTAAGAATCAACTATTAAATTATAATGGATAGAGAAGTTACGCTCAGGATCGCCGGAATGACCTGCGCCATGTGCGTTAAAGCCATTGAGATCGCCTTGAATGACCTGGAGGGCGTTATCAGCGCCAATATCAATCTCGCCACAGAAACAGCATTCGTCAAATACGATCCCTCTCAACTTACAATTGATGACATTATAGGGACTGTGGAGAAAGTGGGGTATAAAGTAGTGAAAGAGCAGGAATTGAACTTGAAGATCGGTGGAATGACCTGCGCCATGTGCGTTAAAGCCATTGAAACCGCAGTCGGTGAGCTGGAAGGTGTTTCAAAAGTGAATGTGAATCTGGCGACCGAAAGTGCCAGAATCGTTTTCGACCCCTATAAAACCTCTTTTGATAACATAAAAAAGACCATTGAGGATTTAGGTTATAGCTACGAGGGAGTTGCCGGAGAGTTTAGAGAAAAGGATAGGGCCATTATTCAGCTCAAAAGGAGGTTCGCCGTGGCAGCTGTAGTTGGCTCTATTCTTTTGTTGATCGGTTATGGCGAGCAACTGGGTTTACCGGTTCAGGATGTTCCCTACCTTGAATGGATCCAATTTTTCATTTCCCTCCCTGTGGTGTATTACTCTGGAAGGGGCATATTCACTACCGCATTTAATTCTCTAAGACGTAAAACCCTCAATATGGAGGTAATGTACTCCATGGGCGTTGGTTCTGCGTATGTTGCCAGCATTGCAGCCACCATAAACATCCTGCCCCAAAACTACCTATTCTACGAAACCGCAGTGTTACTCCTGGCATTCCTCCTTCTGGGCAGGACACTGGAGGCCAATGCCAGAGGAAGAACTTCTGATGCTATTAAAAAGCTCATGGGCATGCAGGCCAAGAGTGCGGTTGTCGTAAGGGGGGAGGAAGAAGTAAAGGTTCCCATAGAGAATGTGCAGTTAGGGGACATAATTCTGGTCAGGCCGGGTGAAAAAATCCCTGTGGACGGCAAGGTATTGAAGGGAAAGAGCCATGTTGACGAGTCCATGGTCACTGGAGAGCCCATACCCAACTCGAAGACCATAAATTCTGAGGTTTTTGGGGGCACGGTTAATCAGAACGGTGTGTTGAGAGTTGAGGCCCAAAAAGTGGGCAAGGACACCCTCATTTCCCAGATAATCAAGCTGGTGGAGGAGGCTCAGAGCACCAGACCACCAATCCAGAGGATCGCGGACACCATTGTATCCTATTTCATACCTGCCGTGCTCGTAGTTGCCATCGTTTCATCCCTTTTGTGGTATCTTGCTGGCATGCCCACTATATTTGCCTTCACAGCCTTGATATCCGTAGTAGTCATCGCATGCCCCTGCGCCTTTGGGCTTGCCACCCCAACAGCTCTGACAGTGGGGATGGGTAAAGGAGCTGAATACGGCATCTTGATCAAGAACAGTGAAGCCCTGGAAAGAGCCAGAGATATAACTACAGTGGTATTTGACAAGACAGGCACTTTGACCAGAGGGAGGCCGGAAGTGACGGACATTGTTTACTTCGACGAATCAAATGTGCTCCAACTTGCTTCCTCAGCAGAGGTTGGTTCAGAACATCCCATCGCACGTGCCATCGTCGATAGGGCAAGAAAAGAAAATGTGATATTCTCCGAGGCCCAGAGTTTCGAGAGTCAGGCAGGTTTAGGAGTTATCGCCAGTCTGGATGGTCAGAGGGTTATGGTGGGAAATAAAATCCTGTTAGCCCGGAATGGAGTCTCCACTGAAGGAGCAAACAGGGCGGTTGAGGGTCTGGAGAGTGAGGGTAAAACAGCCGTTATGGTAGCCCTGAATGATAGGGTGGTAGGAGCAATCGGTATTGCAGACACCTTAAAGGAGACCACTTCGGAAGCTCTCCAGCAACTGCGTAAAATGGATAAACGACTGGTCATGGTTACCGGTGACAACAGGAGAACGGCGGAGGCCATTGGTAGGGAACTGGGTATGGATGAAGTGATGGCCGAAGTCCTTCCCCAGCAGAAAGCGGAAGAAGTGAAGGAATTGCAGGAGAGAGGAGAAGTAGTTGCTTTTGTGGGAGACGGCATAAACGATGCTCCCGCACTGGCCCAGGCGGACATTGGTATTGCCATTGGAACCGGAACTGATATTGCCATCGAGAGCGGGGAGGTAGTGCTGGTCAGAGATGACCTCATGGACGTGGTATCGGCCATTCAGTTGAGCGAGAAAACATTGGGAAAAATAAAACAAAACCTTTTCTGGGCATTAATATACAACTCAGTGCTTATTCCGGTTGCTGCAGGGGCACTTTACCCATTCTTTGGAATATTGTTCAGACCGGAATGGGCCGGAGCCGCGATGGCAGCAAGCAGTGTAAGTGTGATAACCAACTCTCTGCTGATGAAGGGATATGAAGTAAGGAAAAAATAAAATAATAGAAAATATCATGATAAAACATGGCAATTGATCCCGTTTGCGGTATGGACGTGGACGAGAAAGAAGCTATTAAAACCGAGTATAAAGGCAAGACATACTATTTCTGCGTTCCCGGATGCAAATTCCTATTTGAAAGAAACCCGGAGAAATACCTGAGAGAAGGGCCAGTGGGAATGCCCGAGTAGGCCAAGTAGTCAATCGCCCACAAGCTCTTCCACCAGTTTTCCTCCTGCTACCGATGCTACCAGCATGTAAACCGTGAGCAGCACAACAAACTCCCAACCGAAGTAATAGACCATCACCGGAAGCAAAGGTATCTTTATAGCCCTGTTATAGAGGAAAACAGCTAACAAACCATTTCTCATCCCCTGTTCTCGCAAGTCCTTCAGCAGAGGGTACCAGGCGTAAATGGGACCGTGGCTGATGATCCCGGTTATAAGAGCCAAGGACCAACCTTTTGCCCCCGAACCCTTACCCACATATCTGGAGATCTTATAGGGTGTTACAAAGTAATTAACGGCCCCCATAAACACTACAACCACAAGGAGGATGGGAGCTATCCTCAGCAACAGGTTAACGCTGGCGATTGCAGATTCCAGAGCTCCCTGAGGCTTGAACAAATAGAGGAAAAAATAAAGCAATAAAACCGCAAAAAGGAAATAAAGACCATAGTTCCTTTTGCTTCCACCTTCCTTTCTCACTGTATCACCATTAGAGTAGTGACAGTGGCTATGGAGACCAGTATAGCCAGCAAAAAGCTGATCAAATTCCTGACAGCGGCGAACCTCTTCCCCAGTATGCCGGCTTCAGCAGGGTATTGAACTACACCTACCGTAACCCAGGCGACTATGAAGGCCGTTACCGCAAATAAACTCACTCCATCGGCCAGGAGCTCCCCTCCTATAATGTAACTTGTTATGGGGTTTCCGGTCAACACACTACCGGCTAGAGCTCCTATAAACGTATCGCGCAGCATGTCTCCGGTAAAAACAGATGATATTAGTTTTTTGGGGACCATGGTGTTAAAGAGCCCCAGAAGCAACATAACACCCAAAAGAATGGGTAATACACACACAAAGCTTCTTGCGGCCCTATAAAAAGAATTGTAAATGTTCCTATCTTTGGCATTGGTTTCCTGCTCTTTATCTTGATTGCCCTTCATTCTACTCTTCTCTCCACATCCTTATCCCAATCTTCTCCCCACTTCCTTATGTAAAACTTAACTCCTCTGTATTCTACTTCAGTTAGCTTACCTTCATCTAAAAGCCTCTTTACCACAGCCCAGCTCTGTTCTTCGTTTCTTAAGAACTTTTCCAGACTTTGTTTTCTCATGGGGTGTACAGAAGTTATGCTCAGCAGATCATGCTCGAAATCCCCGGTTGATACGAAATCAGGCTCTTGGTGTCCGCTCAGGATCTCTACAGGGATGGACTTATTTTTGAGGTGTTGATATGCGTAGTTCAAGCTGTGTTCAGATGCAATTTCGCAATCCTCAGCAGGTGGTCTTACTGGGGTGGTGATAAAGCTCTTTTCAGGATACAGGTCCGCTATAAAATTTCCTATATCCTCTATTTCTTCAACTGAATCGTTGATATCTTTGATCAGCATGGTTTCAGTCAACAGACTACCGGAAAAATTCCTGGCAAACTCTACAATACCCGAAAGCACCCTATCAAGTTCCAGTGATTTTTCGGGTCTGTTGATGCTTCTCCACGTACTTTCCTTTAAAGCGTCTATCTTCAAAGAGACCACATCCGCTTTGCTCAGGTCTTCCTGTACATCCGCTTTCCATATCAAAGACGCATTGGAGATTACGGCAACTTTGCTCCCCAGCTCCTTCAACAGCTCGATCTCCTTACCGAGATTGAGGTCCAGCGTGGGCTCTCCGTCAGGAACGAAGGTCAGGTAATCAATAGCCTCCCCCCTATCTCTTACTTCACTTGCTTTGAGCTCTAAGCTATGGACCAGTTCCTGGGGTGAATACATCTGCTTCCTCTCCACCTGTTTATCCACTGTTCTGCCCAGTTGACAGTAAATGCATGAGTAAGTACAGAGCTTTGGAGGGATATTGTTTATTCCCAGACTTCTTCCTAATCTTCGAGATGGTACCGGACCGAATGCTATCATCATAAAACTCACCTTTATACTCAGCAACTTTGATAATTATCTTCCTATATTTTTAGGTTACCCGAAAAACATAAGTATTATTTTGAATACATTATTCATAGGTGATAGTTATGCCAGGTGGAGATAGAACCGGTCCCAGAGGTGAAGGCCCCAGAACGGGGAGAAGAGCGGGATTATGCTCAGGTTACAAAACGCCAGGATATGCTAACAGGATAATCAGGCCTGCAATTAGAGGTAGACCACCAACAGACCTACCAGGTCGAACTCAAGGTCGAGGTCGAGGTGGAAGAGGAAGACGGTCAGGAGGGCGAGGATTCAGGGGGTGGTAAATGCACCTCTGACCTTACTACCCAGTTTAGGTCTACTGTTTCTTTTTTCACCCTAATGCCAACTTAGACTCTTAGAATCCATCCGAGGCCCCTCAATTACTCCATACCACAGCTTCTCTTTTTTTGGTCTTGTCTGCTGAAGGTAAATAAAGAGGTGGTGAGAATGAGTGGAGAGTTTTTTACCTGTAAACAATGTGGAGGTAAGGAGTTAATAGTAAAAGAATACTATAAAGTAGCCAAATCACTGAAAGAAACCCAGAAATGTAAATGCGGAAAGAGCAAAAACGATCTGGCTTACCAGAGCAATTACATCCTATATATTCCTGGTGTTGACCTCTACAAGTTGAGTTATGACCATCGTTTTGAAGAGACAGTCGAAGAATATCAAGAGGGAGTTGAAGATGAGAAGCCACAAATAGGGGACTTTAGGGTGAGCATCTACTGCAGGTATTGTTACGATCCTCTTGGAGAATTTGAAGTCCGAGAGATAGACCCGCTGGATATTGAAGTAGGTGACGTAGAGTTCTACGTTATCTGTGCCAGATGCGGTAAAGAAATCGAGTTCGGATGGACCTACTCTGGAAGGGACTCTTTCATCTGGCCAGTTGAGTGCTCAGATTTTGATCCCCAGAAATGTGCTCCGGAACCCCGATACAGAGATAGGTGGTTGAAAAGAGGATGGTTAAGCTCCATCAAACACTAAATAATTGTCAGGGTCATCATTCAATGTTACCAACTCCAATACTGCAACTGTAAACCTCTTATAGGGTATTTCAAGAAACTTTTTTGAGTAATTTAACGATACCATAAAGTTCTTGGGTTACGCTCCTGGTAATGAATTAGTGAGGTTGCTAAACACCACTGACCTCGTTGCCATCCCCAGTTGTAGTAATAATATTACAACTCAAATATGAGGGTGATTTTACCCAATATCCAGTCAATGTGGCCAGAAACACATACTGAGTGGAGGCTCTAGAGGATAGAGTAGAATAAAAGTTTAGATTCCTTGTCTATAGAGTTAAGCCATGGTCTACACTGTCGATTTGAGTTCAAAGGAGAAATCACAGTATTGGAAGAGTTTTTTTAACGCATCAGGTGTTAACAGGGTTTTCGATGCTGAGTTTGCAATGCAGAACGAACTTTATACCCTCAAAAAGGTTGAGAAAATAATTAACGTTCCCAGACCAATTGCATTCGGTAAAGATTTTAGCTGTGTGGTTATAACTGAGCACCTTCCCGAAGACCTAATTACTACTTAAAAATACCCAACTATTGGTTTTTGACCGTCTCCTCGATTTCTTCCATTATTACAACAGGTAAATTTTTCATATTATAATGTTCCTCTGCATGTTCTCTCATTTTCACGATAAGCCCATTTCTATCGCTCTCTATGATTTTCCTTCCACATATCTTACATTCTACAAGCATAACTTTCCCCCATACCTTTGCTATTAACTTGAAGGTTAATATTACATGAATTACATTTTATTTCAACTTATCGAGTCGATTATTCTTATATTATAAAAACTAATTAATCTCCATGAAGTGTTCCGTAAAAGCAAAACAACAAACTCATATGAACTACCTCAAGCTAAAGCATGAGGCTTCCTGCTTCAGCGAACAGACTCGATC
>CAZQTT010000011.1:0-42010 GCA_964596255.1 uncultured archaeon | reverse complement strand
CGATAGACCTATTTTGTCCACCAATCAATCTATCACTGGAAAATTAGATTGTGCCATTATAGACATATAATTTATAAAATATTCCACGGGAAGGAGGTTGACAAACATAATCTTCTAAGCTTCCTAACCCGTAAATAAAAAAGAAAAATTCTCAAAAGGGAAGAATTGATAAAAGAAGGAGTATGGGACTTTAACCAAAGAGAGCCCCAAGACCCTCTGCTGCTTCTTCTTCAGCCTCTTCTTCCTCTTCTTCTTCCTCTTCTTCCTTCTGTTCCTCTTCTGTTTGAGTTGCGGCTGGAGCTGCGGCTGGAGCTGCGGCTGGAGCTATAGCGGCTTTGGAAATTGCCTCTTCAATATTGACATCCTCGAGGGCAGCGACCATTGCTTTTACCCTGGCATCATCCACTTCCACTCCTGCAGCATCCAGTACAGATTTTACGTTATCTTCACTTATTTCCTTTCCAGCGGAATGCAACATCAGAGCAGCATATACGTATTCCATTATTATACCTCCTTAAACGTTATCCGAAGAGAGCCCCAAGACCCTCTGCTGCATCTTCTTCCTTTTCCTCTTCTTCCTCTTCTTCCTTTTCCTCTTCTTCTTCCTGTCCTTCTTCAGTTTTAGTCTCGGTCTGTCCTGTTTTTACTGCGGCACTTGAAATTTTCTCTTGTAGTTCTTCATCCATCGCTTCGGAAGGAAGATAGGATGCAATTGAAAGCATCTCCTGATGAGACTTTGCGATCATATCATTCATCACATCTTTTTCGAAGATCCCTGCATTGATAGCTAAGTTCTTGGCATCGCTAAATCCTTTGGTAATTAAAATTTCTGCTGTCTCCGGAACCACATAAGCGGAATTAACAGCGAGGTTCAGGGCTTTGGTATAAGCGTCCTTGAAGTCCTCAAAGATTCTGTCCAGGTCCAGGCTAAGTAAATCGGGGGTGAACACTACCCCATCTTGATAAAGTGCCTTAACATCCAGTCCTATCCTGGAAGGTTTAATTTCCAGTAATTCCAGTCCCCGGGCAACTTTAGAATCAACGTTTTCACCTTCTCTTATGAGAGTCGTAGTGTTCTTTATCACTACCTTTCCTTTCTCTATCGCAGCTGGCAAACCAGCAGACTGGAGTTCACCGATGATAGGGCCCGGCGGGAAAGAAGTTGGGCCTTTCTTGATTTCGACATCAATAGGAGATACCTGGCCCGGTTTGAGAGGAGTAGGAACTTTTGATTCTTCCAGCTTTTTGTAAAGCTTGAAAGGATTAATCTCAGTCCCTATTATGGCAATCTGATCATCAAGGTAATCTTTCAACTTTGATACTCCATTGCCGTTGGAGTCCATAGCTTTTTCAATAAGTGTGCTCTTGGTCACCTTTATAACTCCAGTATCCCTGAATTCCCTTCTGAACTCCTGCATTTGCTTTGCAGGAACGTCTCTAAAGCTCACTATGCCAACTACCGGATATTTGGAGAAGATATTCTTCAAATCATCCAGTGTTTCCAATTTCCATTGAGGAATCTCATCTTTAACAGCTGCCATTATATCACCTTTACTGCTGGGCCCATTGTAGTTTTGACGTATACAGACTTCAAGAATTGAGACGCATTATCGTATTTATCTTCTACTACCTTAATAACTTCCATAGCGTTTTCTGCGATGTTATCCGGGTCCATGGTCTTTATACCTAAAGGCGAGTGAAATGTTGACCTATCCTTAGTTCTTATCTTTATGGATTTCCTCAAATTCTCGATTACTGGATTGGGATCTGAAAGTGGTTGGATTGGCTGGGGAATTTTTCCCCGGGGTGCAAGCACTGGCCCCAATTTCTTACCTATTTGAGGCATTAAAGGTGCCTCTGCAATGAAGAAATGGTGCTGTTTGGCAATTGACTTCATTTTTTTCTTATCGCCAGCGAGATCACCTATCTCATCCGGGGAGATTATGAGCACCCCACTCTCTTGAGCTTTTAGAGCCGTGTCTCCTCCCGCAAAAACGGCAACATTCCTGGGTTTCCCCAATCCATGAGGTAATGTCACGATAGAATCGATTCTGTTCTCCGGTTTCTTCAGATCCAGATTCCTTAGATTAACTGCGATCTCTACACTCTCTGAGAAATTCCTATCCTTTGCTCCGTTTATCGCTTCTTTTACAGCTTCTACAAATCTATTTTTCTCAACAAGCATCTTCCATCACCGTAGTGCTGGCGGCATTATGCCTCCTACAGCTTTTTTTACTGTTTAACTCAATCAACATGAGTTTGCCCAGTATTAAATTTGTTGCATCTGTTACGCATTTGGTATGGGTATTTTAAGTTAACGGTAACTGATTAAAACCCATACTCAGAATTTGAATGGTTCGATCCATGGTTATTTAGCCTTTTTTCATACTGGCAACATAGAAAAAACAGTTGAAAGTGCTACAAGTTGATGATGCTACAACTTTCTCTATTCGGTGTTTGTTAAATAAAGTAATAAAAAAATTGACAAAAAATTAACCGGGAAGATGAAGGTACTCCTCTACGTCCAGATAACCCATTTCTCTGAAGTATTTCTCCAGAAGGTAGTTAACCAGATCGCTGATAATGATATTCTTTTCTTTGAGAATATCGTAATAAATACTCTCGATCCACACGGTCTTTTTAAGCCTGTTGGCTTTTCTGGTTGCCGTTAAATAAAAGGTTAAGCTTATATCATCTGTAAGCTGAACTCCGGATCTTTTGGACACTCTTTACACCTCACTCCAACCAGCACTTTAACGTGCCTTTTTCTTAAGTGTGGCAAGTTGGGTTAAAAATAGGCTGACATTCAGCATGCTAACTTGCACGCGAACTGAGAGTATTCCAAATTAAGGGAGCCCCTATTACACCTAAAAGGGTTGAAAATAGTATGATAAGTGGGGATAAATGAATATGGTCGATAATCTTAAGATACTCTATTATTTCGATAAATGAGGTTATAAACATGAAGCTGCTTATAATAAACGCTAGGGAGAAAGATACGGTAACTCCAACCCTCCATAAGATTAACCGGTTCATCTTTCTCACATCCACATCCTTTTAATTCTTATACTATCCCTAGTCCAGCTGAAAAGGGACCCTATCTGTAGACAGGTGGAACATGATACTGGAGGTGACCATCCCAGGACTCCTGAAAGGCTGCTTAGACCTTCTGAAACCATTTTAGTGCATTTATCTGTATGTTTTAGATTAACTCCGGCCCTATAATGGACGGCTTCTTTTCTTTCCATCAATAGTATTAAGTGCTGTGTCCTTAAATGATTAAAGAAAAAGCATGCATATGGCATGCTGAGTAACTTGAAGCTAAAATTGGAACTCTAAAAGATCTGAAAAAAGACTTAAATTAGTTTTATCTCTCTTCTTCGCTATCCAGATACTCCTCTACGTCCAGATAACCCATTTCTCTGAAGTATTTCTCCAGAAGGTAGTTAACCAGATCGCTGATAATGATATTCTTTTCTTTGAGAATATCGTAATAAATACTCTCGATCCACACGGTCTTTTTAAGCCTGTTGGCTTTTCTGGTTGCCGTTAAATAAAAGGTTAAGCTTATATCATCTGTAAGCTGAACTCCGGATCTTTTGGACACTCTTTACACCTCACTCCAACCGGCAACATTTTACATCCTCCAACTTATTCAATTTAGGTGTATTGCTTAAATATCTTAACGGTTTGACATGCTATATTGCATGCTAATTTATATTTAAATAGTCTATTATTTAAGGCTAATCTTCATAATACCCTCATTATAGGCGCAATAATTTCTTAAAGCAAATGTGTTTTTCTTGTGCACCCACTGTTTTTCTTTGGCTTTCCCAGTTCAAGTTGAACCTGGGAAGCATAATACGTGAATAACCAAAGTGTAAATGGGCTATAGTTTTTAAGTTTATCAACCTCATCATATATTATATATAGGGTTGAAATATGATAAAATATAAATTCTTTGATGGTATAAATAATTGCATGCCGGTTGGAGGTTTTCAGGTTTGAAGAGTGAAAAGATAGTGGTTACAACCCCATTGGCGACAGAAGTTCTTGAAGAGTTAAAACACAAAACGGGAGAGACCACAACCAAAAGAGCGCTACTTGAAGCAGTTAACCATTACTTGGAGTGCTCCAGATCCAGTAAAGAGCTAGATTATTCCAGTATCAGGCTAAGATAGTAACTTACCCCAAAGAAACCGCTCGGACAGAGGAAATGGCCAATATTCTCCAATTTAAAATATGAATATTTTATATAATCATGATCCATAAATTTTCATTATCATAACCATTTTTTCATAGCAATAATTTTAATTAGTTTAATAAACTAACTCCGATCATGGGTCATACGAAGTTGATTGTACAACCTTTTCATGCACAAATATTGGGCCCCTATTCCAATCATTTAAAACTGACAGCTAAAAGCAACCAACCTGTCGATATTTGGGTTGTCCCCTCCAAAAAGGATGCTGATTTAATCATGGAAGGGGGTAACTTCAGGTACAACTCCACTATGTCAAAACAAAGAGCAACTGAACACTTTATTTCAGGATATGTGTCTTCGGGAACTCAAGTTGTGTTCACCAACAGGAGCAATAACCCGGTAACTGTAGAAGTGTGGGCGGACTAAGAAACTATTACAATAATTAAAATATTAGCAAAGTAAGGAAAATCTAGGCGATTTCTACCGATCCCTCTTCTATCTCTTTCTGGATCTGCTTGGGATTCTTTCCGTCTATAGTCACTCCTATGGTAATACAGGTACCCAGAACTTCCTTGACCGCTGATTTTAAGTCGTAACTGAGGAACTCTTCTTGCTTTATCTCTGCAATACTCTTTATCTGGTCAAGTGTTAGATTGCCTACTGGTTCGGTACCCGGGTTATGTGATCCTTTCTCTACCCCCAGCTCTTTCTTAACCAGAGCGGTCACAGGTGGAATGCCCACTTCAACATCAAATGACCTGTCATCCTCTACAATCAATTTTACCGGAACTTCCAGCCCGGCATAGTCTTTTGTTGCCTTGTTTATTTCGTCTACAACTTGCTTAACATTCAATCCTAAAGGTCCTATTGCTGGTCCCAGTGGCGGTCCAGGTGAGGCTTTACCTCCAGGGACAAGAACTTCTACTGTTTGCATTTAATTATCCCTCCTCTTCTTTCTTATCTACGACTCTAACGTGGTCAGCTTTAACCGTAACAGGGATGGGGACCACTGCCTCGATAAGCTCGACTGTTATCTCGTTTTTAGTTTCATCGACTCTTTTAACTACAGCTAATTCTCCTTTAAATGGCCCTGAGCTTATTTCTACAGTAAAACCCTCTTTTATTTGCTCTGCAGCCTTCTTGGGGGCCAGAAAGTGCTCTACTTCGCCAAAGCCTGTTTCCCCTCTGACTATTCCCTTGATATGAGGCAAACCTTTGATGGCCTTTAAAGTGTCTTCCATTGTCTCGGTCTCAACTATGATGTAGCCCCTTAACTCTTTGGGAGCCAGTATGGAGTAAATATTTAGTTGATATTTCTTGACGGCCATCTCCATCAAATTGGCCACAACTCTCTCCTGATTTGCTGTGGTTTTCAGGGCGAAATACTTGGTCATATTAATGCCTCAGGTAATATAGTCATAAAAAGGAAGACGATAAAACCAATTAATCCTATTACGGCCATCACACCCAGAGCTACCTTGGTTGTAGTGAGGAACTCCTCACTGTCTGGTTTTCTGGTCATCCTAAGCAGCTTAATGTATTCCCTGACTTTTGACTCTATGTTATTCATATCTTTACTGGGTTTCTGTTAGGGTATTTAAATTTTAAAGTCGATATTTAGTTATCTATGATTATCTATCTCACAAAGTCGATACCGTGTCTTTTGGAAACTGACCTTCCGGAGGTCTTGCCCAGAATTTGAGGTGATTTTACTCCCGTAACTATTATCATGGTTCTCATGGTGTTCTCAATCTCGGGATCGACCATGGCACCCCATATAATCCTCGCATCGGGATCGACCTTGCCGTAGATTTCTTCTACGATACTCTCTGCTTCTTCAATGGTCATATCTGGACCACCAGTAACATTAACCAGTGCCGCTTTGGCTCCAGAGATATCCACCTCAAGCAGTGGGCTCTTAAGAGCTTTTCTTATTGACTCTCTGGCTTTGTCCTCTCCATCGGCTTCTCCAAGACCGATCATGGCTACGCCGCCCTTCTCCATGATAGTGCGGATGTCGGCAAAGTCCAGATTGATCAAAGCCGGCTTGGTGATCAGCTCTGTAATTCCCTTGACGGCTCTCATCAGGATCTCATCTGAAACCTTGAAGGCCAGCTGCATGGGATAGTTGGGAACAACTTCCAGAAGCCTATCGTTGGGAATGACAATTACTGTATCCGAAACTTCTCTCAACCTCTCCAGTCCTGCCTCGGCGTTGCCCATTCTGACCGAACCCTCGGCCGAAAAGGGAACCGAAACTACTGAAATAGTCAGGCAGCCAGCTTCCTGTGCAGCTTCAGCCACAATGGGAGCACCACCAGTTCCAGTACCTCCTCCCAGGCCGCAGGTAACGAAAACAAGGTCTGCACCCTCTACGAGCTCTCTAATATCGTCATCATTCTCTCGGGCAGATTCTTCTCCCACCTGGGGAAGACTACCAGCTCCAAGACCTCTGGTCCTTCTTTTTCCGCAAAGCACCCTCTTGTGGGCTTTAGTATAGTAAAGATGCTGAACATCAGTATTTAGGGCTATAAGCTCTGCACCATCAACACCTTCTTCAAACATTCTTGATATGGTATTACAGCCGCCTCCTCCGATACCAATTGCTCTTATCTCAGTTTTGAGTTCGTGAAGCGTTTGAACAATCTCGTCTTCAACTGTTTCTGGGGGCCGCTTATCAACACCCTCTTTTTTCTCAGCATCCGCTCTATCCAGAGCCTCCTCCACAATTGATCTCATAATTAAAACCTCTAACCTCAAATTCTTTAATTGAGTTAATTATTCTCCCTACCCAGATTCCTTACGAAATAGTATATAAACCTTTTTTCGAAACCATATTCTAATGAATATCAGCGGCAAACTCTTTTACCAGGGTAGAATAGTAGAAGCAGGTTTGGAAATAGACAATGGGATTATAAAAAAAGTGGGGAAAGAAATAAAAGGTACAGAGGTCAGGGGCGTTATCTTACCGGCAGCGATCGATGCCCATGTTCATTTCAGGGATTTTGAAGAAGGATATAAGGAAACAATTGAGAGCGGCTCACTATCCGCATTGCATGGAGGGGTCTCATTGGTGGTGGATCAGCCCAATACATTGCCCAGAGTGGAAGGTGAGGACGTTTATTTACAGAGAATGGAAAAAGCCAAAAGAAAATCATACGTTGGTTATGCTCTTAATATGGGGTTGACGAGAAATAATTTTTCCCGGATAGGGGACATAATGAACAAAATTGAGAGAGATCACTGTATTCCCGCCATAGGAGAAGTTTTCACCCAGAACTCGGACTCCAATCTTCAAATCGACTATGAGACCCTTAAAGAAACCAGCAAACATGGAAAACTTATTACAGTCCATGCAGAAGACCCTTCACTCATAGAGAGGGGGGAAGGTCCCAACTTCAGTTTGAGACCTCCCGAAGCGGAAACCACTGCCGTCAGGGAGTGCCTCAAGTCTGGCAGGTACCATTTTTGCCATATCTCTACTGTGGAAGCAATGAACCTCATAAAGAGCTCCTCATCCACGTTTGAAGTGACTCCCCACCACCTTTTGCTGTCAACCGACGAATGGGGTAGGCTAGGTGATCTCATCAATGTCAATCCACCTTTAAGAAAACCATATGTGGTCAAAGCACTTCTGAATAATATAGATCTTGTAGACATTATAGTATCAGATCACGCTCCTCACACCCTTGAGGAAAAGAGGGAAAGGGCTCCGGGATTTCCGGGAGTGGAAACCATGTATCCCCTCTTGATGTCGATGGTAGATAAAAACATCCTTAGCCTCAACACTGTGGTGGACAAAATAGCTCGAGGGCCTGCAGAGTTGTTCGGATTCAATGGTCACGGAGAAATAAAAGAGGGGAATTACGCCAACCTTGCTGTCTTCGACCTCTCGGAAAAAAAGGAGATAAGGGGAGAAGACCTGCACACCAAATCCACTTGGACTCCTTACGAAGGTATGCAGGCAATATTTCCCCATGAAGTATATATCCGGGGAGAGAAAACGATAGATGAGGGAGAAGCTGTTGTAGAGCCCGGTTTCGGTATGAAGGATGCTGATTAAGAGTAGTTATAATATCCTGGCTATTCTCTTCCTTTTATTCTGGCATAAGAAAATATAATTTAATGTTACCTGTTGTTAATAAAGCAACTATATTTAATAACAAAATATTTATATATCTTTCTAAAACTAATTTACGGTGATTGTATGAAGATCAGTAAAGTTAGAAAGGTAGTAAAAGGAACCTGCAAGTGCAAGAGTTCCTGTTAATTTTCTTATTTTTTTCTGTGGTGATATTTATGGATGGTGGAAGCAGTGGTAGTGTGAATTATGTTAAACTGATTTGCAGTTGTTGTGATTTTTATAAGGAAAGTGATGATGATCTGGAGTGTGGAGCATTCAAGATCTTAAGGTATTTTATCCAGAACGGCAAGTTATCTTTAGAAGAAGTGTATAGTGCGAAGAATGAAGTATGTGAATCTCAAGAGTAGGGTATTCCTCCGCAACTACGAACAAAAGATGGTATACAATGCTCCTCAAGACGAGCTCTACGAAGTTGACGAGGAAGCATACAAACTTTTCCTGGAGTGCAACGGCACCAGAACGCTAAAAGAATTAAAGGACAAGTATGGAGAAGCGGTAGACTACCTTCTGTCCGAAGGATTGATTGAAGAAAGTAAGGAACGAATTAATATTGAAGTCCCGCACTCGCCATCCCCTTCGCTCCGCTACATTTTGGTTCACATCACCAGCAAATGCAATCTGCAGTGCCAACACTGTTACGTGGACAAAATGGGAACCCACATGGACTTGAACACCTTCAAAAAGGTTATGGATCAATTTTACCAAATCGGCGGGCTTAAAGTGATGTTGTCTGGTGGTGAACCCCTAGTACACCCCAAAATTGAAGATATTTTGAGGACGGCAGCAGATTATGGTTTGAGAGTAGAGCTTTTGACCAATGGAGCCATAATCAATCAGGAATATGCCGATCTTATCAAGAGATATGTGGACGACGTTCAACTCAGTATCGACGGCATAAAGGGACACGACCTTCTTAGAGGAGAGGGAAGCCTTGAAAAGACCCTGAAAGGCATAGAATACCTGGATGGAGTAGATACCACTGTGGCTACCATGATAACCAAATACAACGTCGATGAATTCGAGGAGCTGGAGTCAATGGTCTCCAAAATAGCTGAAAGGTGGCTTCTGGACTTTCCCTGCACCGAGCAGGATATCCTGCCCTCTTTTGGTGAAGCGGCCCGAATAATGGCCAATTATGGTTTCGGCAAGGAAAGCTATGAGGGCCTGCCTGAAAAAACCTGTGGAGCACACCTGTGTGCAGTGACCCCGGAAGGAAACATCTCCAGGTGCGGATTCTATGAGGATAAACCTGTAGGCTCCATAGAGGACGGTTTGAGTGAATGTTGGGATCGAATTTGCCGCGAGCACCTGTGGGACTTAGAAGAGCTTGAATGCGAATGTGATAAAATCGCTGAGTGCAAAGGCGGCTGCAGATACAGGGCAGAATTCTTCGGTTACGGTAGACTGGGTAAAGACCCCCTAGTGTGCCACCTGTTTGGGTTAGATGAATAAAGGATTAAACAACCCCTTAATCCAAAGTCAAGTTAACGAGTAGAACTGAAATACGATGGAAAATCTTTTTTTAAATTAATGTCTTGGTTGTCAGCAGGTGGACATATGAGATGGCTATTGGTTGCAATGATTGCTGTGACTGCGGTCTTATCTGCTGGCTGCACCCAGGAGCACATCAGTGGGGAGGAGCTGAAGGAAGAAGTAGTCTCCAGTGTGGAAGAAATCGACACCTATGAATTCGATATGAAAGCTGAGAGCAATACGGAGCTCTCCAGACATGGGAAACAGGCAGGTTTAGAGACCATAACCACGGGCAAAGGTGTTGTGGACAGAGACAGCAAGAATATGAAGCTGGAAATGACGACCACTATGGGAGTATCGGGTAGGAGCTCTACAGTAGGTAGCAGGGCAAAAATATATTGCATCAATGATTCACTCTACACAAAAACGTCCATAGGGATTTCGGAAGTTCCTTCAGACTGGGTGAAGATGCAGATGACCGAAGAAAGATGGGGCTCTCAGAACCAGCTGGACGAGTATTTTGAATTGCTCAATAAATCCGAGGTAGAAGTGCTGGGGAACGAAAAGATAAACGGTATTGATTGTTACGCTGTCAAAATTCTCCCTCATAATGAAACGCTGTGGGAGATGATGGTAAATGAGCCGGCCATGAGCAAACAAATGCAGGAGATAAACCGCAGTGAGATAGAAATAAAGAATTCTTCGGCGAAATTCTGGGTGTCTAAAGACACTTATTTTCCAGTAAGAACTGAAACCGCCATGGAGCTCAAAATGGATTCTAAAGCTTTGAACATGACATCGCAGGAAGATATAACCGTTGAAATAGATTTAGCGGTGGAGGTCAACTACTACAACTACAACGACCCCGTAAAAATCTCCTTTCCTCAAGAAGCCCAAGATGCGGTAAGCGCTCCCCAACAATTAAAACAGCTGAGCTAACTGCTAAAATTAAAGGCAAAAACTAATGAAGAGATTGAGGAAATAGGACGTAAATAGCGACCATCTACTCTTTTTTGATTACTCGACGTCAGTGATTATTTGTTTGCCCACAATATCGTAGTAGTTCTCTCTGTCCCTGATAACGTACCACTTATCGCCGTTGACCAGGACCTCGGGGCATCGCATCCTCCCGTTGTACTGACTGCTCATGGCGAACCCGTAAGCTCCTGAATCATATAAGGCTATGAGGTCACCCTTCTCCAGTCTGGGGAGCCTTCTATCCTCTGCGATTATGTCCCCGCTCTCGCATATGGGTCCTACAATGGTGTAAGTATCCTCATCCGGGATATCCATCTTATTGGCCACTGAAACCCGGTGGTGGGAGTCGTACATCACGGGCCTTATGAGGAGATTGAATCCTGCATCTACGGATGCGAAGTTCTTGTAGGCTCTCTTTACCGAATTGACTCTGGTCACCAATATATTGGTATCTCCTATAATGCTTCTACCTGGTTCCAGCCATAATTGCGGGTTTGAATTCAATTCGGTAACTCTGTGGTTGAATACCGGCATCAGCTTGTCTGCCAGATCCGATGGGGAGGGCACTCCCTTTGCCTCATAATCTATGCCCAGTCCACCGCCCATATCCAGGAACTCCACATTAACTCCCAGGTCCTCTACCCGGGCAGCGACATCGAACAACCTGTTCAAAGCCTCCACGAAGGGCTCTATTTCGGTGATCTGGCTTCCAATATGGCAGTGAATACCTACAGGTATCACATTAGGCAGCTCCACGGCCTCTTTGTAGGCATCTATCACCTGCTCCCAGGGAATGCCGAACTTCGACTTCTTCAAACCGGTGGCTATCTTGGGGTGTGTATCGGGGGATATATCGGGATTGATGCGGAAAGCTATTTTTACTTCCCTGTTCTGCTGTTGAGCTATATGCGAAATGGTGTGAAGCTCGTCAGTGCTGTCCACGCTGAATTTAACTCCAGTCCTAACCCCGTACTGGATATCCTGATCCGTTTTGGAGTTCCCATTAAACAAGATGTTTTCGGGCTTGAAACCCGCCAGTAAAGCCACGTAAAGCTCTCCATCACTGAATACATCTGCACCGCAGCTCCTGGAGATAACCTTCATAATGGAGATATTGTTGTTCGCTTTGACCGCGTATAGCAATTTAGCCTGAGGAAATGCCTCCCGATAGCTGTGGATATTCTTCTCCAGCTTTTCTTTCGAGGTGATGTAAACCGGCGTGCCCATATTTGCGATTTCTTCAACACTTACCCCTTCTACGTGAAGCTTACCATCAATCTGAGTGAACATCTTGACACCAATTTCAGAAAATTGAATGTTTATTTAAAGGTGTTGATGATTACATGCATTCCGTTAGCATCCGGTGTCCTCTCCACCATAAATCTGCAAAAAACACCAGTTATTATCTCTCTTTCCGTAACTCAAATCGGTTGTAGTCAAAACCATTCAGAAAATATAATATACGAACCAGCAAACCCCCTAAATTATGGAGCAGGAATACCTGGATATCACCTATCTTCCTCAGAACGGCTTTGAGAGAAAGAAGTGTCCTGAGTGTGGGAAATATTACTGGACCGCCGGAGGGCACGAGATATGCAACGATCCTCCATGCGGAAGTTATACCTTCATTGGCAACCCCCTCTTCAATCAGAAGTTCGATCTAACTGAAATGAGAGAAAAATTCCTTTCATTCTTTGAAAAGAGAGACCATCCCCGGATTGAGCGTTATCCTGTGGTGGCGAGATGGAGGGATGACATATACCTTACCATCGCCTCTATCGCCGACTTTCAGCCCTTTGTCACTTCTGGAGTAGTTCCCCCACCTGCAAACCCCCTTACCATCTCCCAGCCCTGCATCAGGATGGACGACCTCGATTCTGTGGGCAGGACGGGAAGGCATCTGACCATTTTTGAAATGATGGCTCATCATGCTTTTAACTCGTCTCAGAGAGAAATTTACTGGAAAAATAAGACCGTTGCCCTGTGCACCGAACTGTTGAATGAGCTAGGAGTCCCCACTAAAGACATCATCTATAAGGAAGAGCCCTGGGCAGGGGGAGGTAACGCTGGACCCTGTCTGGAAGCCATCGTGGGTGGGCTGGAGCTGTCCACTCTGGTCTTCATGAACATGATAAAGGACCCTCAGGGAGACATAGAGATCAAGGGCGAGAGATACAGGAAGATGGACAACTATATTGTGGATACCGGTTACGGACTGGAGAGGTTCGTGTGGGCCAGCCAGGGAACACCCACGGTTTACGACGCCATATTCCCTCAAGTTCTGGAGCAAATTCTGGCCAACAGCAACATAGAGTTCGATGTCAACGATGAGAAGGTAAAGCAGATAATCGGCGAAAGCTCCAAAATTGCGGGCGTTATGGGTGAGTTGAGGGGCAAAGCCCTGCAGGATCTGAGGCACAATGTTGCCAATAAGCTGGGACTCGACCTCAAGGAAATTGAAGAAGTTGTACTCCCTCTGGAGAAAGTCTATGCTCTTGCAGACCACACCAGAACAATACTCTTCATGCTGGGCGACGGCCTGATACCTTCCAACGCCGGTGGTGGTTACCTGGCAAGATTGATGATAAGAAGGGCGCTCAGGCTGGCTGAAGAGCTGGAATTCAACGGCAAACTCTACGAGCTGGTCAATATCCATCGCAAGATATGCGGTATGGATTTTGAGACTCCCAAGACCACAATCGAGGAAATCCTGGAGCTGGAGCAGGACAGGTACAGGTCAACCGTCATCAAGGGGACCTCCATGATCAAAAGAACTCTTTCCAAGAAGAAAAAGATAGAGAAAGAAGATTTTATCGAGTTCTATGATTCACATGGAATTCCGGCTGAAGTGGCCATGAAGATAGCTGAAGAGAAAGGAGTTGAAGTGGAATACCCAGAGGACTTTTACTCTGAACTGGCATCAAAACACGTTCAGGCTGACGAAAAGACTGAGGAGAAAGAAGTCCATGTTGAGGGAACTTATCCTCCCACTGAGAAACTGTATTACAATTCCAGCGTACTGGAATTCCAGGCAAATGTAGTGGGAAGAGAGGACGGCAAGGTATTCTTGGATAAGACAGCCTTTTACCCTGAAAGCGGTGGACAGGATAACGACACTGGTTATCTGGTATTCGATGGAAAAGAAGTTCCTGTAGTGGACGTCCTGGAAGAAAATGGAGTAGTCGTTCACCGCATAAAGGACAAGGGAGAAGAAGTAAAAGAAGGGGCGCAGGTCAATGGTGTGGTGGACAAAAGAAGAAGATTAAGGCACATGCGCCACCACTCAGCAACTCATATCCTGCTTTACGCTCTTCAACAGGTTCTAGGTAAGCATATATGGCAGAGTGGAGCCCGCAAGGAGTGGGATAGAGCCAGACTGGACGTAACTCACTATCATCGGCCTGATGAGGAACAGATAAGGAAGATAGAGCTTCTGGCCAACAGGGAGGTCATGGCTAACAAGCCAGTAACCTGGGATTGGATGGACAGGCTAAAGGCTGAAGAAAAATACGGTTTCAGGCTTTATCAGGGTGGTGTTCCTGCGGGGGAGAAGATCAGGGTCATGAGAGTAGGTGATGACGTGCAGGCCTGCGGAGGGACTCACGTTCACTATACAGGAGATATTGGAGTGATCAAGATCCTCAGGGTTGACTCCATACAGGATGGAGTGATCAGGTTCGAGTATGCGGCAGGAGAAGCAGCCCTTGAACATATTGCTTATGAAGAAGATCTGTTGAAAGAAGCGAGCGGTATGTTGAGAGTAGAACCGTCACAATTGCCCAAGACAGCATACAGATTCTTCGAAGAGTGGAAGGAACAGAAAAAGGAGATAGATAGGCTGACGGAGGAGATGGCGAACTCCAAAGCCCACTTGCTGGCAGAAGAAGCGGAAACCCACAACTCTGTCAAAGTAGTGGCTCATGTATTCGAGGATGCAGAAATGCAGGAGCTGGTGAAAGTGGGTAGAAAGCTGGCAGAGCAAAATTTTGTGGGAGTTCTGGCCACCACCAGGAACGGGGTTAAGGTGGTCACCTTCAGCGGGTTGAATGAAGTGGACTCCCGGGACATGATAAAGGAGGTGGGAAGGCACATCAAGGGCAGTGGAGGAGGAAAGCCCGACCTCGCTCAGGGGGCAGGACAGATACCTCCCACCAGAGACCAGTTAGTGGAAATCGTTTTTGGGTTTTTAGGCGGCAAAAGAGAGTCTTCATGAAAGTTGAAACCTATAGACTCGCTGGCCTCCCTCTAATAAAACAGGGAGACGACATCGCATTTATAATCGCCTCTAATTTCGAGCTGGAAGATAAAGACATCATTGTACTATGCTCAACTATTGTATCCAAGTCAGAAGGTAGATTAAGGGATTTGGATAGCTACACCTCCGTTGATAAGGCAAAAGAACTATCTGAAAAATTTGGGTGTGAGCCTGAGTTTATTCAAGCTGTTCTGGAAGAGAGTGAAGAGATACTGATTGAATTCCCTATTCTGCTGGTCAAGGCAAGATTCGGTAACATCTGCATTAATGCGGGTGTGGACAAATCCAATGTGGAAAAAGAGAGAGTAATTCTGCCTCTTGAAGACCCTGACAGAAGTGCCAGAGCTTTAAGAACGAAATTGAAGGAAATAACCGGTAAAGATGTGGGGGTTATAATTACAGACACCAATGGGAGGTGCTTCAGGAAGGGAGTAACCGGTTTCGCTATAGGTGTTTCGGGTGTTACGGTATTTAGAAACTTCGTGGGGAAGAAAGACCTCTTCGGGAATCCTCTGGAAAAGACCATCGAGTGCGTTGTTGACGAGATAGCTGCATTCGCTAATCTCCTAATGGGAGAAGGGGATGAGGGAACTCCAGCGGTTGTTTTTAGGGGGCTGGACTTCACGGGAGATGGTGGTGCTAAAGAGATCTACAGGAATGAAGAAGAGGATATTATAAGGAAATACCTCAAATGAACTCCAATGCAATCCTGGTAGTGGGGACCAACGTAAGGAATGTAGCTCAATCCGCCAGAAAAGCCGGACACTCTGTTTATGCTCTCACCTACTACGATGATGAAGATCTTAAACTGTATGCTGAAGTGGAGAAACTCTCCGAGAACAAGAAGGCAGTGAAAGATAGGGTTGAGCAAATAGCAGAGTTTCTGGGGGCTAAAGTCGTTCTATCCACCGGATACGAAGACTTGAACATAAAGGATGAACTGGTACTGGGGCATCCTCCACGGGAAGCTGCCAGGGTCAAAGATAAACTTAAGTTCTACAGAACCCTCGAGAAAGCGGACATACCCTACCCGCCATTGGTTGACCTTAATGAAGCTAATAAGGGGTTTGAACTCATCTGTAAACCCCGAATGGGGGGAGGAGGTGAGAAGGTTTTTGCGGCAAACGCGGCTTCATCTGACTCGCTTAACTCACTCGAATCTCTTGAGCTTCTTGACGAGGAGTACATTTGCCAGCGCTATGTGGAGGGACCCGCATGCTCGGTCTCCATTATGGCAGGGAGGGATAAAACCGTTGTTGCGGTCAACGAAATACTTGTGGGCTGGAAAGAGATGAATGCTAAGGGCTTCACCTATTCAGGAAACATAACCCCTCTTTCTCACAAGCTGATAGATGTCGAATACAAGGAATTGGTTAGAACGGCGATTGAGACCGTTGAGCTGTTCAATTTGCAGGGTTCGGTAGGTGTGGACTTCATTGTGAGCGATAAGCCTTATGTGCTGGAGATAAACCCTCGATTTCAGGCATCTGTGGATAGTATAGAGTGGAGCCACGATATAAACATGTTCAGGTTACATGTGGACAGTGTGGAAGGAAGAAGGGTTGAAACTCCCAAGGCAAAGAGATTTGCTTCCAGAACAATCCTTTTCGCTGACAGGACAACTGAGATCGATAAGTGCGTGACAGGAAACTCCTTCTTTGCAGACATTCCCTCCAAAGGCGTTTATAGGGCGGGTGATCCTCTAATATCCATACTCTGTTCAGGCAGCTCCAGAAAAGAGTTGCTGGATAAAACAATTCAAAGGATGCATCTGTTTACCCGGTTAACGACAAAGAATATTTAGTATAAAAACTTATTATTAATATTAACGAATTCAAAACCTATAAATGCAAATCTGCTTATATTATTGATTGTGCGGGAAAAAGAGGATAAGATACTGGACTCCGGTACCAGGAAGGAAATCCTGAGCAATCTTAGAGGCAGAAATAAAACGCTTTCTGAACTGTCAAGGGAGATTGGGGTATCAAAGCCCGCTATTTTAAAGCATCTTTACCTCTTATCAAGCTCACACGTTGTGGAGAGGGTAAAAAATGGTAACAGGTTCATCTACTACCGAATAACTGAGAAGGGCAGGAGGGTGACCGACTTAATGGTCTCCATATTCACCGCCGTCTTAAGCTCATTTGCTGTTCACAGGTTCCTGGCTCCCGAGCCAATGTTGTTTGAAACTGCCAGAGAAGGAGGAGCTGGCGATGTAGAAAAGGCACCTGCCCCCAGTATACAGGAAGTAACCACTCCTGAATCCGGGCTGGGCGAATATTTACCATGGGACGCGCTGCAGGTGGAGGTCATAGCCACGTTTGTCCTGGTGTTTGTAGCGGTCTTCTTCATACTGAGACTGATAAGAAAATAGTCGTGATATGAAAAGACGGTTTAATCTACTAAGTTAAAGCTAATAATTATCTCAAAACCCTATTAATTTTTCATTGGCCAAAGAAGTGCTAATCTGTTCTTTTTACTTTTGTGAGCTTGTATTCTCCTTTGTATTTCTGGTATGCCAGTCCGAACCAGTAGGCCAGCCCACTGACGATCAGCACAACGCCTAAGGAGTGGTTGAGCAAAATTGCTGCAGCAACTCCCAGAACTATGAGGGATTTGCAGACCATTGCTATTTTACTGGCACTCCATTCTTCAGAATCCCCTTTCATTGAAAAAGCCTCATGGATCATCTTATTTATATTCTACGAGGAGATATTTAAAAGTGTTCGAGTTTCAGCCTTATCTTATTTTTGGGCTTAAAGGCTTGAAGATACTGAATTGCCTTTGTGGGTATCAACTTCTGAACTTATATTTTAATCTGATATGGAGTGGAGTTATGAAAAGAACGGAAAATATTATTATGTCTATTGTAAAGAGGCAAGAAGCATGAGGATTACTCCATGGGAAGTCGAGGGAACAGTTGATTACGACAGACTTATCACAGAGTTCGGTATGCAGTCTTTTTCAGGAATAGCTGATGAGTTACCGGGAGCCGACTGGTTGATCAGCCGCAACATCATTTTCGGTCACAGGGATTATGATAGGATCGTGGATGCTGTAAAGAACAACAGGCCCTGGGCAGTGATGTCAGGATTTATGCCCTCCGGCATGCCTCATTTTGGCCACAAGATGACCATGGACGAGATCATTATCCACCAGAGGATGGGTGGGACCGCCTTTGTGGCCATAGCGGATATGGAATCCCATGTGGTGAGGAATTATTCCTGGGAAGACGTAAAGAGGTACGGGCTGGAGTATATCAAGAGCATGATTGCTCTGGGCTTGAAGGAAGACGCAGTTATCTATTACCAGTCTGCCAGCTCGACAGTAAAGGACTTTGCCTTTGAGCTGTCGGCAGAAGTGAACTGGAGCGAGCTCAAGGCCATATACGGGTTTACCCCTGAGACCACTCTGGCGAAGATGCAGGTCACTGCTGTTCAGGCGGCAGACATCCTACAGCCGCAATTAAAGCAATTCGATGGCCCCAAACCTGTGGTAATTCCTGTAGGTGCTGACCAGGACCCCCATATCAGGCTGACCAGGGATCTGGCAGCCAGGATCAACACCTTCGCTCTGGAAGAGCTGGAGAGCGGGATACGGATAAGGAGCAGAAAGGGTTTGGAATATCTGGAAAGATTGTCCAAAGAGCTTGATTTTGATTGTGTGGTCTATGAGGAGCATATCGACGCCTATGGAGATAAGAAGGAGATTGAGGAAGAGGTCAGGAGACTTGAACTCGAGTTCGGTGGTTACGCCTTCATCCCTCCGTCCTCAACCTATCACCGATTCATTACTGGGCTGACAGGAGGAAAAATGAGCTCCTCCAAACCCGATAGCTACATATCGCTGCTGGACACTCCAGAGGAAGCCAGCAAGAAGATCATGAGGGCAATTACCGGTGGCAAAGGCAGCGCCGAAGAGCAAAGAGAACTGGGGGGAGAGCCAGAGAAATGCTCAGTTTTCGAGCAATACGTTATCCACTTGCTCAAGGACGACAAAGATCTGGGAGAGATAAGAGATAAATGCAGAAGCGGTGAAATGCTTTGCGGGCATTGCAAGAAATACGCTGCCCAGCTAGTATCCCAATTCTTGAAAGACCATCAGGAGAAAATGGACGAAGCAGAATCCAGGCTGGACGAATACTACATAATCAGCAGCTAATCTATAAGTTAGACCAAAAGCAGTCTGGATTTTAACTTTAACTAAAACTCTTTGACATTACCTGTTTGCTTTGTTATCCGCATTCCGGGGAGCCTCTCCTCAAGCTCATGTTTGAACTCAGCAGACCTTAAGGTGTTGATGAATTGTTCTACGGCTTCTTTATCTGCTCTATCTTTTCTGATCACGAAGTCGTACTCCTCGTCCCGCAGGGGTATGAAATCGAGGCCGTATCTATCTGCTGCGGTCTTTATTCCCATTCCCGCATCTGCCTTATCCATCAAAACGCCTGTAGCCACTGCTGTATGTGATTTGGCTTCCATGGTATAACCCTCTATTTCTTTGACCATATCATCGAAATCCAGGCCTTTACTGTCGGCAACATCTTTGAGGTACATATCCAGGAGCACTCTTGTTCCCGAGCCCGGGTTCCGGTTTATGATGCTTACATCCTCTCTCAAAAGGTCTTCAATGCTCCCTATGCCTTTAGGGTTTCCCTTCCTCACTATGAGTCCCTGCTCTCTTGCATACCCTTTGACCAGCAGAACATCTCGCAAACCGAATCTGGAGATAAAGGGAGTATTATACTCTCCCGTTTCATCGTCCAGGAGGTGTGATCCGGCTATATCTGCTTCTCCCCTCCTCACAGCCACAAGACCGCCGGAAGAGCCTACGTTGATTACCTTCACCACCCAGGGATGTTCCCTGCGCATCAACTCCAGCAGAACATCGATCCCTACGCAGTGGCTCCCAATGATCAGCAGGTCGGCGGGCCTCAGGGTGCTGAAAAGCTTGACATCGGAGTATCCTCCTTCTTCCAGAAAAACAGTATCATCCGGGATCTCGATGAAGCCGTCTGCCTCCACTAATTTGGATACTGCAGCAGAGTAGTTTCCGGTAACGGGATAGATGCTCTCTCCCACTATATTTACCGGGAGGAATTCTCTTCTACCCGATGAAGAGAAGATCTTGTGACTTATCTTCGCCCTGTAAATTCTTCCCTCTTCCTGCAGACCTGCCATCTTTCTTATTAGATCGGCCACGAATATCTCGAATATCATCATTGCCGATACCGGATACCCCGGAAGGCCAAAGACGGGTTTTCCATCTATTTCAGCGATTATAGTAGGCTTACCCGGCTTAACGGCAATACCGTGAACCAGAACCTCACCTTCTTCTTCAATAATGCGGTGCATGAGGTCCCCTACACCAGCAGAAGTCCCTCCCGAAGCCAGAACCATATCGGCAGTATCTAAACCTTCCTCGATCTTTGCCTTTATTTTACCATAGTCATCTTCAGCGATCCCCAGATAGAGGGGTTCGCCTCCGTTCTCCCTGACAGCGGAGCAGATGGCAGGCGAATTAACGTCGTAGATCTTTCCGTGACCCAATTCCTCGCCGGGCTCAACAACTTCATTTCCAGTGGATATAACTGCGACAACAGGCCTTTCACTTACATTCACTTCTTTTATACCTACTGCACTCAAAATGGCTACATCTCTGGCGGTTATAGTTGAATCTTTTCTCAAGATCAGCTCTCCCGCCATTATGTCGCTGCCCGCAGCTATTATGTTCTCTCCAGGGGCAACTGGACGGTAAACAAGGACGGATTCATCCTCCAAGCCGGTGTACTCTACCATCACTACCGCATTGCATCCTTTAGGGATAACAGCTCCCGTGGAGATCTCCATAGCTCCTCCCTTACCGATCTTTCCAGTAGGGAGTTCACCGGGCTCGATCTTGCCCTTAACTTTCAGTGAGCCAGGATTCTCTTCATCAACTTTGAAAGTGTCTTCGGCCTTAACAGCGTAACCATCCATAGTTGCCCTATCGAAGGGTGGCATATCTCTGGGCGCGTAAACATCTTCAAAAGCAGTCCTTCCACAGGCATTGAATATATCCATGACTTCACCTTCTTTTTTACCCACAGACAGACCATCGACAACTCTCTTTGCCTCTTCCACTGAGACCAGTTCTCTGAATATCTTACGCTTCATAAGCACACCATTTTTCTTAACAGAATTACATCTACCTCTTCGTCTTTCTCCACCCCTTCGCTATCCTCGGGAATGACGGCGAATCCGTGTGCCTTGACCATGGATGACAGTATCCCCGAGCCGGAGGTCCTGATGGGCTGGGCAACATATCCAGAACCGTCCACGGATTTATCGACGGTTACCCGGGTGAAGGTCATTACCCCCTCTGTGGAAGGTATTCTCCTTCCCGCCCTGGCTTTAATGTATTTCCTCTCCCATATGCACGCATTCAGCATTTTCTCCAAAATCGAGGGCACGAAATTGTAGAAAGCTACCATGGCGGCTACAGGAAACCCCGGAAGCAGGATAAGGGGCTTATTATCTATGTGGCACAGGGCTACGGGCATCCCCGGTTTGATGGATACACCGTGAACGATTATCTCCCCCATATCGGCCACTATCTCCGGCAGGAGGTCTTTTTCTCCCACGGAGGTACCGCCACTGGCCACGACCATATCGGCATTTTGAATGGCGTAGGTGACTCCCTCTCTAATCTCTTCTCTATCATCCCTGCGGACACCGCAGTCCAGCACTTCAACCCCCAGCATCTTGAGGGCGGATATAACAGAATACCGGTTGACATCGACTACCTTTCCCTTATCCAGCGTATCTGCATCTCCCGGCTCGACCAGCTCATTTCCGGTGGAGAGGACCGCTACCACGGGCTTTCTTCGAACGCTGACTTCTTTCATACCCAGCGCGGCCAGCATACCCACGTCCTGGGGTTGAAGCACAGTATTCTTCTTTAGGATCTTATCCCCGGAGCGCACGTCCTCTCCGGCAAGAGAAACGTTCTCTGCAGGTGTAACCGTCTTGTATATCTCTACAGAACCGGAGAGCTCCTGAATGTATTCGATCATGACCACGGCATCACTGCCTTCTGGCATAGCCGCACCAGTGGCGATCCTCACCGCTTCTCCCTTAGAAATCTTGACTGGCTTATTGTCGCCTATTTCAACTTTATTTTTTACTGAAAGGATGAATGGGCTGTCCATGGAGGCTCCGAAAGTATCCTCCGCCCTGACAGCGTAACCATCCATCGCTGCCCTATCAAAATGAGGTATATCCCTGTCGGAGACAACATCCATCGCAAGGACTCTATTCACCGACTCAAGGAGGGGAACATTTTTTCCATCTTCAAATTTTAGCTCAACATGTTCAAGATATTTATTCAGAGCGTCTGAAACCCGGATATGCTTGCTGAACCCTTTACCTCTTACGTCCATTATCTCACCAGGATATGCCATGAATGCTTCCATGAATGACTTATGCCTCATAATGCATAACGGTTATAATCTTTTTTACCCCTTACTCCTTACAATGTATCAGTTACTTCTACTTCTTTGCCCTCATTTTTTAAGCGCTTTATAGGTGACCATGATCGAGGCAGATAGTATGAGGATGGCGGGGATAATGAAATTGGCATTTATCTTCTGACCACCTTCCCAATCCTCGTTGAACTGCCGGGCTACAAATTCGGTTGTTTCCTCATCATAGATGATTAGTCCGGCCTCTCTATTGAGTTTGAGTCCGTATCGGTTGAAGTTGGCGGAAGTTATCAGGGTTTGGTCGTCTGCCACCACCATCTTGGCGTGGAGGGGCATGTGCTCCATGAGTTTTACCTTAATGTCCAGCCCTCTTTTTTCGGCTATCTCATTGAGGAAATCGGCGGTCCTCTGATTACCTTCTTTATTGTATTTGCTGTCCAGCAGAATCCTAACTTCTGCTCCCTTCTCTGCTGCCGACAGGATGGAGTCGAGGAGCGGTGTGCCGTTGAACCACTTGAAATTCATGTAGGGAACTTGAATGTAAACCCTATTGCTGGCTCCAGAGATGTGATCGAACACGGGATTGACATCGGGAAGAACAAAGTACTCTACTCTACCGCTAAAATTGAGTTCCCTGCCCGTGGAAGAATAGCTCTCACTACTTCCCCCTTCAATGTTTCCGGTTTTCCCCTTATCCCTTTCATACTTTATATCGTGTTCAAGCACCTTATGGAAAAAATGAGCGGCTTTATTACTCTCCACCTCAACGATGTATCCTCTATTGTCCCAGTGCCAGTTCTCCGTGGTAAGGACTACCCTTCGGTCGTCGATGACGGCGAACTTGTAGTGGAAATTCCGGTAAGATTCTGCTTCCAGGAAATGAGCTTCAACACCCCTTAATGCTTCAGACTCCTCCAGAGGGATGCCGCCTACAGGAGAAGCATCCAGAAAGACCTCCACATCAACGCCTTCCTTCGCGAGTTGGGAAAAATGGTAGTCCGTAAGAGTGTAGGAGGCCAGCTTGATTTCTTTACTGGCATCAACCGCATAATCTGCAGGCGAAACAATAATTCTTCCGCTCACATTATCTTCAATGCTCTCAAAATCGCTCCAGTCCTGATAACGAAAATCCCATCCACCATCATCCCTGAAGTAAATGACACCCTCCTCCAGAAGATCAATATCCTCATTGTAATTGAAGGAATCGATTAACTCATCATCCTTGAACAGTGAAACGGTCTCTCCCGAGTTGGCTAAAGCGAACCTGGATGAGAACTCCTTATCCGGTGGTGAGCCAAAAGTGCTTGAATACGCGCTGGAGTCTTTGGCAGCGGTAATATTTTTAGTGAACTCGATCCTACCCTCGCCATCGGTGAGATAGCACTCATTATCTCCGCTGCAAATGGCTTTAATATATTCCGCACCCTCACTCCCATAGGGATTGGGGCACAGCTCAACTATTTGTCCACTGACATTGGCATTGGCATTTCCGCAAGCACATCCCGACAGCAAGAATATGAAGAGGAAAAAGAAAAATGAAAGAGATAGGGGTTCATGGCGAAATTTCATTTCTCAGCTCTCCTATGGTGGCCATCCTTTCGGCTACCACATTGTGCTGATGAATGCTCTCCTCGCTCAAATACCTGAAATAGACCATGATGTCGTCACTTGCATCCTCGAATTTCGATATGGTCGCCATAGCCATATCCCGTACCACATCCTCCACGAACTTGGGATTCTTGTGCACTTCCTCCACCACATGAAGCTCATCTTCTCTTTTCAGGATTTCATAAACCTGATAGCTCATGGAATCCCGGGCTATTTCAATCAGATCGTCGATAGAAGGAATAAAGTCGTCCGTCACCTTTATGTCTATTCTTGCTCTCCCTCTCTGATTGTGAGTAGCTACAGGAACCACTTCAAATATTTTGTTAATTTGTTCCTGGTCGAAAGATTTTTGGAGTTTTTCTTCTGACATGCTCTTTACCAGCTCCTGAGCACAGGGGCAAGCGGTCATTCCAGGAACTTCTGCACCAATAAAAATCTTCTTACCTTCATCTTTACTCCTGCTTGCCCTGCAGAATATCTTTACCACTTCTTGAGTTCTTTGGCGGGTTGAGGGGGTTTTTCTGATCAATATGAGCTCTGATTCCATATTAACTTCTGCACTTGTGGTATAGTCGTGTCTTTCCAGCAGCTGATCCACAATTTCCATATTAAGGTCTTCAATCCTATCTGTGGGTCTGGCAGTAAGATTTTCCAGAACTTCATCCACAGCCTCGAAATTTCTGCTGAGGTTGACTCCTTTTCTCTCCGGTGATAAATTAACGTAAACATCAAAAACCGATATGAGGACAACAGGTCTTTTTCCTTCTCCCCTGGTCACTTTAACCAGTTTTTTGATACCTGTAGCGCCCACTCTACTTAATCCAACAGGTACATCCGGTTTCAAGGTCTGCACATCGGGAAGCATAAGGAGACCTCAATCAAACATTATAAAAACGTTGCATTTCAAGTTTTGTTTCTGCATTAATCGATATATTATATAAATTACCCAAAAAGCTGGTAATTAGATTTCTTAGCAGATCAGCAATAATGGTTCAGCTTGGGGATCTCCGGCTTGGTATAAAGAAGTGGTATCACGAAGTGATGCCATGCGGCTCCAGAACGCATTCCTGGGCCTTAAATATGTGAGTTCCTTTGCTGACGAAAACTTCCTTCAAACCACATTTCTGGAATTTTTGAATCTCTATGCTATACTCTTTCTTTTCCTGATAACCCACAACCACCAGTGTTATGTTATATTTATTCAGTGTGTTGGTGATAAGGCTGCAATTTTCAGAAGTGTACACGGTTTTAACAGCACCATTACGCTGAGCCAACTCCATTCCGTTACCTCTCCACTGCACTTCGTGACAGGCCCAACCGACAAGAGTGGGATTGGCTGTAAAGGCCGCCATCCTCCCCCCATAGTCATAGCACTCATAGGCCTCTTCCAGAATAATCTCTTTTTTATCTCTATCCCTTAACCATTTGATTGCCCTGTAATCTCCCTCACTGTAATCCTTCACGAATTCCATACCATCCAGATGAAATTCTGCTTTGTAATGCCTTATGGGGGTTGCAACTGTGGGATATATGAGGGAGAGAATGAACAGAGTAAGCATCACTCCCTTCAGAACTCTACTGTAGTCCTTTGTGACTTGAGATAATGCATAGGCTCCGGGGACGGTGATAAGTATCCATACGGCCAGATAGAGTTTGAAGACGGTATTCAACCTTGATTCAATGGCAATAAGTTCTGGAGCGAGCATTAAAAGCGATGCCGCAAATATCAGACCTGCAAAAAAATCTCCTTTAACTGCTTTCCTCCCCGACAGAACAGCGAGAGGTATAACAACAATAGATATGGGGATCCAGATTGATAGAGCAACTGCTGGAACGAGGCTGAATACAAATAACCTCGATTTGACCTCATCCCTGAGGTAGAAGAATCCGAAGACCAGCTGGATAAAGAAGAACAGAAGAAATTGGACTAAACTACTTCCCTGTTCAACCAGAATGAGCTCTGCAGATGGGGTCTCCATGGTGGAATAAAGAACGAGTATAGATAAAACCGAAACCAAAATTATACCCAAGGCAAATAGAGTCTCCGTTCTTATACTCTTCAGGGAGCTTAAACCCTCCTTTATGTTCAACCTTGGAGAGCACTTGAGCAGGAATGTGAGGGCAATGAGGAAAAGAAAGAGGGGGGCGTCCCATGAATTGGTTGCAAATAGTATGAAGGCAATGGGTACAAGCATCGCTCCATAAAGGCTCACTCCGGAGGTTCGCTTGTAATCATAGAGAAGAGATACGCCCAGTATCTTAACCGGTATAGCGACCACATGGGCGTGAAAATCGGCGTGAATAAAGCTGAAATAGGGGAACTCGTTGATAGTGTTCTCAATTACTCTTGTAGGGTCCCAGTAAAATAGATAACCCGGGAAATTCATGGATATGGCTTTGATGAATAAATCGTAGGCAGCGTAGAGGTTGCCGGCAAAGAGAACGAATATCACTCCCATTAAGGCTTTTCTTCCGTCTTGAAGCACCTCCCGCATTAGGCCATAGACCAACATACACGAAAAGGCAGCAATTGCTGCAGTACCTACATTGAAGCTAACTTCTGGGCTTAAAAGGGACATGAGAGTAATGGCTGCACCGACTATGTAACCGAAGTAGTAATAGAAGTTCAAAGTCCCTCCGGCAAAGAACGGGTCGGGAGGCGGAAAAGAGTTGGCGTGGAGAACTGAGTTCAGGAAGCCAACATCCATCAGCTTTTCAGCACCTATAGCCTCTGGTAAGAGGGACCGGAGGAAAAGAAAATAGATAAAAGCAACTATAAATACTGTTTCTGCCTTTTTATCCATCAGGAAGCCCCTGCTCCACACCATCCATATCCCCGCTGCACAGAACATGGCCAGAACGGCGTAAAAAACGTATTTGAAGGGGAAAAAGTGGGAGAATACAAAGGCAATTAGACACAACAGCAAGAGGGATAAAAACTTGGCCTGATAATATTTCAGTCTTACAACCTGGGTAATCAATATGGAAAGTCCCCAGAAAACCGCAATACTCAAAAGAACACCAAGCATTTTATCTCCTCAAATCCTTTACCCTGATATTGAGTACGGCTAAAGCAGCAAATCCCAGGACAAGGGTCAGAATATTCTTTAGAGCATGATCTAGGATTGAAACGGTCAATGCTAAACCCTGCTCTATGCCCAGGGTCACAAAAATACCAGTCATGACCACTTCATATGTCCCTATTCCACCAGGGGTTATGGGTATGATTTTGGCAATGTTGGCAATGGTGACTGCCAGAACCACCAGAGGAAATACATTCACTCCAAAGGAGAGCATTATGAGGTAACAAACAATTATATCCACAATCCAGATAGCCGTTGAGGTTAAAAGGATAACCAATGACCCTCTGGTCTTTAAAACATCCCCAGCATCCTTCAGTATCTTCCCCAATACATTCTCCATCCGGGAAAATATTATAACCACTGCAAAGATAAGAGTCAGGAGCAGTAGAGCGTAAATAGGTATAGAGGATGAAGAAGTTGAAAAGAACTGCTGGTTGCCGATGGTGGCAATGGCGGTGAAGGCGATGAGTAAAATGGCTATCAAATCAAAGATCCTCTCCACGGCAATACCGCTGAAAGAGGTAGTAAAGGCAACACCTCTAATTTTGAAAACATAGGCTCGAGCCACATCACCCACTCTTATTGGTGTCACCACGTTCATGGTCTGGCTGATCGCCACGCTCTCCGAGGAAAATAGGAGCGGAACCCTCTCTCCCAGCCTGGAAATAATATATCTATATCTCTCTCCCCTTACGAGGAATGAAAACATGTAGAGCACACTGGCAAGACCTATTAATCGGAGGTCAGCCCTGTATAAATTGGCCAGCACTTTACTGGCACCAACGTACCATACAAGAACGGCGAGTATGCCAGCGGCCAGAAGAATGGAGAATGCAAAGAACTTCCTGCTGGATTTGGCTCCTTCTCCCCACATTCTCAGTATCTGGGATCCCATGTAGGCCACATCATTGCTTAGACTGACCTTGGTATCACCACCATGCTCCCATTCCACAGGGAACTCCTTAACTCTGTAGCCTCTTCTCTGGGCCAGAACCAGAACTTCGGTATCCCAGAACCAGTGGTTATCCTTCACCTCGTTGGCCAGCTCCAGAATAACATCTCTTCTGAAGGCTTTGAACCCGCATTGGTGGTCGTGGAGCTTGGAGCCAAGAAAGAGGCGTATAAGGAAGTTGTAGCTCTTTGAGGCAACCTCCCTTTTTGCTGGTCTCTCAGTCCTGCTCCCCCTCATCAGGCGGGATCCAGTGGCGATGTCATAACCCTCAACTGCAATGGAATCCACAAGTTCATTCAAATGCTTCATGTGGGTGGAAAGGTCTACATCCATGTAGGCTAAAATATCTCCTTCAGCGCTTTCAAATGCTTTACGGAGTGCTTTACCTCTTCCCAGTCTATCTCTGGAATGTAAATGCTGTACCCGAGGGTCTTTTTCACTTATCTTGGCAGCGACCTTATCTGTCCCATCTGAAGAACCATCCTCCGCGATAATGACTTCAAAATCGTAACCAGTACCCTCAAGGTATTCTTTTACGTTGCTCACTGCTTCAGGTAGTCTTTGGGCTTCATTGTAAGCTGGTAGCACTACACTGATTTTCATTCAATCCAAGGGCAACGGATTTGTATTTAGTCTTTCCCTTAAAAATAAGTGTAATGTGGGGTGGAATGAAGCTAAAAAATGGCCAGCACTGCAGCATTTCTTTTACCCGTTAACTATTCTTTAAACAAATCCTTTAGACCTCCTGTTCTGTTTATCTCCTTCTATAGATCAACAATTGGACATCTTTAGGGAAAATTTTTGAAACACTTTCTTGACCACAGAAAACGGAATTGAAACAAAATGGATTAAATACATGGTGAAATTTTAATATTTATTCCGTTAGACTGACACTCCATTAAAAATTTCAGGGATGGACATGGAAAAAAACAACAAACATAAATCAAGAGTAATATTGCTTTTTCTGGTTGGTTTGGCCATATTTGTGGGCATCTTTTACCTTATAGGGTTTGACAAACTCCTGAACCAGCTGTTAAAGATCTATCTTCCATACTATCTCCTGACAATAGCCGTCATAGCATTGTTTGTTGCCCTGTGGGCCATGAGGTGGTGGCTCTTCGTCAGAAAAACCGATCCTCGAGTACCTTATTTTGACATACTCAAAAATCATGTAGTGGGGCTTGCGGTGAACCATCTTACCCCGGTCGCCAAGCTGGGTGGGGAGCCTGTAAAGGCGTACATACTTAACAGGAAACACCACATGAGGGTTGGAGAAGGTCTGGCTACAGTCCTCTCAGATCTCACCCTGGAATTTATAACTTCCATTGGAGTGGTAATAGTGGCCATGTTCCTCTACATCACTTTCACCAACCCACCCCTATGGATGCTGATAATAATCTTGTTTTTCCTCCTGGTCGCCTTTGTGGTTCTGGCAGGTTTGATGGAGATCCAGTCGGAGAAAGACCTCATACCCAAGTTCATAAGATGGCTGTCCAACCGGTCAAGTAGATTAGAACCTTACACAGAAAGGATACTGGAGAGCTATAAGGAATTCCAGCAAGCATTTAGAAGAGGCTTAAAGGATAGAAAAACCTTTGCTGCCGGGTTGACGTTATCTATTCTCCTCAAAATACTGGAGATAGCCAGTTTCTACTTTGTATTCCTTTCCATTGGATATGACGTCTCCCTGGTCACGTTAGTCATTATAATGGGCGTGAACTCCATGCTCCTCTCCGTTCCCGCCACCCCTGGAAGTCTGGGAATTCTGGAAGGAGGCCTTATCTCCACCTTCATACTTCTGGGCGTACCCTCAGCTGAAGCCTCAGCTGCAGTATTTCTTCACAGACTAATACTTTTCTGGGGTGTAACAGTGGTAGGAAGCCTGATGGGAGTTCATTATGGTATAAGCTTCTGGAATAAAACAGAAGGAACTGAAAAAAGGATATCGGAATGAAAGCTCTTGAAGTTTGGATATCACAAAAATTTGAGCAATTTCAATTGGATAGTGTAAAAATCCTCTTGTATACTCCTCCGTGGGTCCAGTTGGTTTTGAGGGTTTCGTCGTAATCTCTATCAAAGGAGATCACTACTTTATTGCATTTGAGGTCATGCCCCTTCACATCAATGGACAGGTCCATCAAAACATGGGATTTACTTTTAAAGATCTCTATCAGAATGCGGTGATAAGGGAGTTCAGCCTCTACCACAACTTCTCCATCTCTTTTATGCACCCTGTAACCGGTTATATAATTCTGAAGGGACTGTAGATCCACCTTTTCTTCAGGTGGATGGACCCCTTTTATGAGGTATTTGAGGTCTACCACACCCGCAACCAGACCGAGTCTCCTCAATTTGTTGATTAAAGTGGTCTTCGCTCTGGAGGAGAGTTTATAAGGTTTTGACATCTTTATTTCCAGACTGTAATTGTTCTTGCTATCCACTACTTGGAGTTGGTGCTTGTTTATCTCTACAAAACCCTCTACAATGATTTTATCTTCTATGTCCTCTATTTTCATCTCTTCCTTCTCTACAGGCCTGTAGTGGTAGCAATCAACATCGCTTATGGTGTGAAGAAGCTCTGCTGTAGCGAATGTCTGCTCCATTACGAGGGTCTGGAGCCCGCCATCGTACTTGACGAAAACTCCTTCGCTAAGCCCTCCATTATCATCCACAAGCTCCAGAGTCCTTTTCAAGAGCATACTGGCCATTTTGTTCCAGAATTCGTCACCTGTGGCGTTTTGCATTCTTTTGTAAGCTTTCACAGCCATAAGGGATTCGAAGGGAGATAGTCTGGGGGTTATGGACTCCGTTATGGGATGAAAGTGACCAAATATCTTTCCATACCAGTAATGAAAAGTCAGAAGGTGATGAGCATAAATTTCGGCGCATCCAAGGAACTTCTCATCCCCAAAAAACTCGAAAGCATCCAGAAAAGCGTTTACCGCCAGAATAGCGGAATAACCTTCCGGCTCCTCCAACCCAATATCCCTCAAGACATTCCTGCAAATAGGCTCCCTTTGCTGGAGGTACTGAAGACCCTTCAACGCCGCATCCACATACCGGTCATCTCCGTAGCGCTTGTAGACCCTTATCAAAGCCCGAACGTTCTCCGCAGTCGCTCCTTCCGACTTTGACCATTTGGCCATCATGCTGGAAGGATTGAACCTCTTAAAGGGTATGGCGGCGTTCCAGGAGCCGTCAACGTTCTGAGCACCCAAAATAAACGCAATATTCTTTTTGACCAGCTCTTCAATATCTTTATCTTCTTCTATTTTTAGGTACTCCAAAAGACTTCGGGATATCAGTCCCTGACCACCCGGATACCCTGCAAACCCCACATCCATGTAAGAATAGCCCGTAAGTTTTCCGCCATCGTAGTGGGTCATATTGAACCAGAACAAACCATTCTCTGTCTCCCTATACAGCTCGAGGTTGACGAACAGGTCTCTGAGTCTTTCCATCCAGCTCTTGAAATCCGGATCACCTGTTTTGTGGTAGAGCTGGGAAAAGTAGGATAGTCTTACCGCCTCATAACTGAGGAGAGAGTAGCTGTAGAGAGAGAAAACAAAGCCCGAAGACTCTCTCCACGGCAGTTGAAGAAAGGTTCCCAGCTCGCTGTCATAGGAGCGCTTCAACGCCTCTTTAGAGCTCCAGCAGACCCCATTGACCCTGGAGTTAATATCGATATGGGGACTGCCTTCGAATCCCACTTTTTGGACTGAACTGTCCACAAATCCCCGTACAGCCTCGATCCAATCTTCAGTTCTGTATCTTTTTACCTTAAAATCTACCTCTCCGCAGCTCTCCCTTACCTTTCTCTTCTCTCCTCTTCCCAGCCATGCTGTATCTTTGTGCTTGAGAGTGAACTCTGGAAAGTGTTTGAAAATAATACGGTAACTGGAATCCGTTTCTGCCAGTCCCACAAAAGGATAGATGCTCTTACCCCCACAACTGGCAGGCAGCTCAAATTCTATACACTCGCATCCATCTTCGAATTGAAGACATATCAGGGGAAGCTTGCAGTAAAAAAGCGAGCGATAAGTCACACCTTGTTGAACAATGTCCTCAATCCTGTCTATATAGTAGGTGGTGAAGGGGTATTTGTTATGGGATTCTTGGAACCCGAAATCCCGGGCGTAGTTCATTCCTCCTATAAAGAAATACTCTAATTTCCCGTCACCTTTGCCTTCGCCTTTGGCTATCTCTATCTTTTCAACAAGCATTATCTATGATTCTCCTGTAGAGTTCCACATGCTGTTGAGCGATCTTTTCTATGTCAAAATACTGTGCAGTCTCCAGAGATTTCTTCTTCATGATCTTTCTGTAATTCTCATCCTTTAAATCTTCCAGAGAGGAATTCATTTCTTCTCTGTCTTTGCATATCATGCCTGAATGGGAATAAATCTCCTCAAATACTTCTACGTCTTTCATTATTACCGGCAGACCCACACTCATTGCCTCTAAAATTGTCAACCCGAATGTTTCAAAGCTGGAGGGGTTGAGCATGAGGTCCGCTGCACAGTAATGAGCGTTGAGGTCTTCTACATAACCCGGAAGTATCAAATTATCATATTTTTGGCTTACAGCTCTCTTGATCTCCCTGTAATTCTGGGAGAACCCGGAATAGGGCATTCCTCCCACCCAAATGAACTTCACATCCGGGTGTCGTTTTGCCATGGAAATGAAATCAAAGATCCCTTTCCTGACGGTCTTCTGACCCACATTTATCACCAACAAGTCATCCTTCTCCAGCTCATATTGCTTTCTTATCTCCTCTCTGGATTTCTCATCAAAATAGAACCTGCTTCTATCCACACCATTGTAGATGACGCTGATATCCCGGTCTATTCCCATATCTATTAACTCTCTTTTGCTGGTCTCTGAAACGGCTATAATATGATCGAATCTATTGTATATCCGGGTGTAAAGCTTCCTCCAGAAATCCTCACTCAAGAGGACATTGCCCACATTAGCTCTGGGAGTGGAGTGAGCTGTTAGAACTGAAGGTCTGATCTCCTTTAAATTCAAAAATAATGAGAAAGGTCCAAACGTGTGGAAATGGTCCAGATCAGAATCGCTGTTAAGAGAATTCCATCTCTTATCTATCTCCAAATTCTCGAAAAGGCTCTTTGCCAGGGTGGAGCATCCTACATACTTCATGCTCCCCAAATCTTCCACCACGAAGTTCACTCTCATTCGAACCACATTAAAGCTGGTAACCATATGGACTATTTAAATTCATTTTTGTTAAAATACGGAAGATAGAAATTTTACCCTGCATATTGCATTGTTTTTGACCACCAAAAGTTCAGGACTCTTTTTCAGGAAGCCTCAATGGTACTTTGGTGAGAGGGATTACTCCACCCATATCGCCCAGGACCATGCTCACCCTGACCAGTATGGAAAAGAGGAAAGCAACTTGATAGTCCACCCCCAGGAGATAAAAGGCTGCAATTGCCCCACTCTCCATAATACCGATTCCTGCAGGAGTTATGGGGACGAACATCAGTGCAGAGACCAGGGGCTGCAAAAGAAAGTAGTGTATAAAGGAGAGGTTGATGTTCAGAGCCTCACCTATGAAGTACCATTGTATAGCTGTAATAAACCAACCTATGAGGCTGATTGAGCTGAGCAGAAGTATATAATCCTTGGTCTTTACTGAATGCTCAAAGTAGCCCAGAAAGATACCCTCAAACCTCTTGAGGAATCCGGGAACCTTAACTCTCTCACTCCAGGATGTAATGAGAATGACCACGGAGATAGCAAAAAGCATCCCTATACCGATCCCCGCTACCAGTAGAAGGTCATTGAAGTGAGTTGAAGAGGTATACAGCAAAATTAGGGCAAGGAGAGCACCGAAGATCTTTATCAGAAATTCTACTGCCTGGGGAACCAAGATAGAAGCCATACCAAGTTTTGTGTTGCATCCAGCGATCCTTTTAAGGATTAGAGGCGTAGTTAAATAGCCGCTCTTCCCTGGAGTAAAATCACTTAACAGCATCCCTCCCAGGTGCGACTCCAGAGATCTCAAGTAGCTAGTCCTGCATCCCAGGCCGGTGATAATTTTGTATAACCTGAAGCTGAGAGCGATGTTCAAAAGGAAAAAGGAAAGAACAGCCAGCAGGACGAACCTCAAGTCGATGTATAGGGGGTAATCGTAAACCTGCAACTTGAAGTATATGGCCAGGATAATACCTATCCCTAAAGCTATCTGAACAATCCACTTTACTCTGCTCTTTCTGAAGTAATCTCTTAGCCCTTCAAGTGCCTGAACCCTAATGTCTGAACACCATCCCCAAGAGCTTTCTCGCCATATACACAGCATCACTCTTGAGCTCTACTTTACTGCTGTCATCTTGAGACCATTCCACAGGGAACTCCTTAACTCTGTAGCCTCTTCTCTGGGCCAGAACCAGAACTTCGGTATCCCAGAACCAGTGGTTGTCTTTGATGTCGTTGGCCAGTTCTTGGATTGCTTCTTTTTTGAATGCTTTGAACCCGCATTGGTGGTCGTGGAGCTTGGAGCCCAGTAATAGTCGTATTAGGTAGTTGTAGCCCTTTGAAGCGACCCCCCTTCTGGCAGACCTCTCGGTCCTGCTCTCCTTCATAAGACGGGAGCCGGTGGCAATATCGTAACCCTCAACCGCAATGGAATCCACAAGCTCATTCAAATGCTTCAAGTGAGTGGAAAGATCAACGTCCATGTGGACCAGAATGTCGCTCTCAGAATTTTTGAATGCCCGTAGTATGGCTTCTCCTTTACCCAGTCGATAATCGAAGTGGTAATACTTTATTTTGTTATCTTTCATGGCTATGCTTGAAGCTATTTTGTCTGTACCGTCTGTAGAGCCGTCTTCAGCAATAATTATCTCGTAAGAGTAATTCAACTGGTTCAAATATTCTCTCACAGTGTTTACTGAATTTTCCAGCTTATTGGCTTCGTTGTAAACCGGTAGAACTACACTGACCTGGGGCATTGAAACCAGTTTCAAGGTTCTACATTTAGTTCTTTTCAGTATCGGTTTTGATCAGGGAATAGTTGCTGCAGGATAGGAAAGCATCAGGATGCTCGCCCTTAACCTTTTTAAGTGTCAATTGCTTTCTGGAAGTCAATTGAGGTATTTCTTTACCCTCGTAATTCTTGAGAAGAATGTCGGCAGTGCTCACGCCGTAAACATCTCTGAAGAGGATAGAGGAGGTGGTTATACGGGGATTGACCTCAACTACGTATGGAGTGTCTCCCACCACCATATCAACTCCAACGTATCCGAAAAGACCTTTAATAGACTCTGCCGCCTTGATACCCTCTTCCAGGGCTTCCTCACTAACCTCAAAAGGTACGGTAACCCCATAGCACCTGAAATCATCTACAAGCTGTTTGTTTGTGCAGAGAACTCTTACATCATCCCCTATCAGCAAACTGAGACTTATATCCTCTCCCTGAATATATTCCTGGGCAATATAGCCATCCGGAAGACCTTCCTCTTCGCCCTTGTTCTCCACCTTGCGGATGCCTTCACCTCCACAAGATGTACGGGGTTTGATGAGGTATGGTTCATCCAGCGGAGCATCAGAAGTATGAGGCATGTTGACCTTCTTGTTCAACTTGAGGTAGCTGAGCCACTTGTCCGAAGCAGTATATACTCCATAAGAAGAGCTTCCCAGGTTCTTCACCTCCCCGTCCAGAAGGATGGTGGACTCCAGAAGTATGGAATCATCCTCAGGGGCTATTGCCACACCGAACTCACATTCTTTTGCCACTTGAACGAACTGCTTCATCCATTCCTCAGAAGAAGCCCCGTATAGCTCATTTGGAAGAGTATAAACTGTTGACAACTTATTAAAATCTTCATAGAGCGCTTTGAACATCCCCAATCCTTCTACGGCAATACTATCAGGCACACGACCAATGCAGGTGGCGTATTCGAAAAGAAATACATTCATTCCTCAACATGAGTTGGGACTTAATAATTAAACTTTCTTGTTGTAATTTTACTCAGAAGAGTATCTTATGTATCTTATTTATGTACGTTATATTAGACACAGGGAACCAAAAATTGAAGCCATGATAACAGATTAGTGATCTGCAGGCTGATAATTAATGTATCAGTTATCCTCCTTAATCTCATAGCTGAAAAGGTCGGGTACCTGTTCGGCGTACGCCTCTTCAAAATCCTCGTCATTTAGAACGATGGCTATATCTGCACAATTTTTCAGGGCGGTGGAGAAACCGGGCTGGATACCGATTATGATGGTCTCCTTTCCCACTTCCATGGCCTTGTTCAGCACTGCTTTGAAGTCAGCGTCTCTGGTTACCAGTGCTATGGCGTCAATAGCATCGTTGTAGATCATCTCCATGGACTCAACGGCCATTTTTACGTCAACATCTCCTGAGGTTATTACGGGCTCGAATCCCTGGTTCTCTATGGCTTCTACCAGCTTTTCTCCTGCGTACTGGTTGAGGAAGACTTTGGCGACCTTGATATCACCATAATCAAGTAATATATCCCGAAGCTCGAATAGATTGATATTGAACTCTTTTCTGAGCATATTGGGCCCGTCAACGACCAGACCAATACTTCGGGAGTCGGAATCTTTCTTTGACGTGAGGTAATCCCTTATTTTTTGTAATTTGGAAAAACTGAGTTTTTTTCTGATAGCCATCTTCCCAAACTTCCCTTCTTAAACCCGTCCCTTTAACATAGGGTTTAAGAAAATTATAGTTTAAAATTTTTTCGACTCTCTTTGGTTTTTCTCCTGTGCATTAAGTGGTTTATAGCCCGAATGACCGCATCTATAGAGCTCATTATTATATCGGGTCCTGCCGACCGAGCTGTGAAGGTCTCGCCCTCATCATCTTCTACTGTCACATAAACCTCGGCTAAAGCATCACTACCCCCTGTAATTGCATCCATTCTGAACTCGGTTATCTTTATATCTCTCTCTACGAGTGCAGAAACAGCCCCCAATGCGGCATCTACTGGACCGACTCCGATTGCCGTTTTGACCTTCTTGTTTCCGGTTATGTCGGCGTTAATTACGGCCGTAGGGGTTATCTTGTTGCCCGTAAGTACCGTTACCTCATTAACGTTGATCGCCTTCTCTTCTTCCTTGAGCTCTCCGATAACTACTTCTGCCAGAGTGTAAAGGTCCAGGTCGGTTATCTTCTTGCCCTTATCACCTAACTCCTTGATCTTATGGGAGATCGTGGTTACCTGCTCGTCATTAACTGTATAGCCTGCATCTTCCAGCATCTTCTTTACCTGATGCTTTCCGGCGTGTTTACCCAGACTGAGCCTCCTTTTGTGTCCTACCATCTCCGGTGTAATGAATCCCGGCTCGAATGTAGAGCTCTCCTTTATCACTCCATGGGCGTGAATGCCCGACTCATGAGAGAATGCGTTCTCTCCTACAATGGGGGTGTTGGGAGGCAGTTTTATTCCCGTAAGCCTTTCCATGAGCTTTGAGGTCTCCACCAGATACTGGGTGTTTATGCTGGTCTTTATATTCTCCAGTCCCTGAAGTATCATCACCACTTCTGCCAAAGAAGCGTTCCCCGCTCTTTCACCCAGGCCGTTAATCGTTACCTGGACTTCGTCTGCACCTGCCATGACGGCAGCATAGGTGTTGGATACGGCCATACCCAGATCATTATGGCAGTGAACATCGATGGGGACTTTCAACTCATTCCTCAATCCCTTGATCAGGTCGTGGAACTTGAAGGGTGTGGCTACACCAACGGTATCGGGAATGTTGACCACATCAACTCCAGCATCTTCCACTGCTTTGTTGATGTGCTTGAGATAGTCCAGGTCTGTTCTGGTTGCATCCATGGCGGAGAACATGCACTTTCTGCCGTTATCCTTAACGTATTCTACGGCATCGACCGCCAGGTCCACGATCTCTTCTTTGGTCTTCTTTATGGTGTGCTCGATCTGGATGTCAGAAGTAGAGACGAAAACATGGACCATATCCACATCAGCATCAATGGCCGCATTGATGTCGTTCTTGACCAGTCGTGAAAGACCGCAGATCTGAGAATTTAGATTTAAACCCGTGATCTCCTTTATGGTCTCGAATTCTCCCTTAGACGATGCCGGGAATCCTGCCTCAATCACATCCACCCCCAGTTTATCCAGCTGCTTGGCCAACTGAATCTTGTAATTTTGAGTGAAGGATATTCCCGGAGTCTGCTCACCATCACGTAATGTGGTGTCGAAGACGAATACCTGTCTCATTGCTTGGCAATCACCAGTTCTTTATATAATATTTTGGTTAAGTGCTATTCAAGTGGATGCAGATATTTTTTAAATGTTAACTATTTTGCAGGTATCGGATGACTTCAACTGAAGAACACAAAAAACCAGTGTATAGAGACATCAATTTGCAGATCATCTTTGCAGTGACTCTAATGGTTGTATTGGGGGTCAGCAGCATAGCTCCCGCATTTCTGGAGATAGCTCAAGGACTTGGGATAGATGAGAAGGATGTAGGTTTGCTTATAACAGTCTTCACCTTGCCGGGAGTCATTTTAACCCCTATACTGGGTGTGGCGGCCGATAGATACGGCAGGAAGAAAGTGCTCGTTCCTTCACTGTTCTTATTTGGTATTGCAGGATTCTTGTGCGGATTCGCCAGAGATTTTGATCTTTTACTGGTTCTGCGTTTTCTTCAGGGAGTGGGTGCAGCCTCTCTGGGCTCATTGAATATTACCATCATTGGGGACCTCTATTCGGGAAAAGAAAGAGCTGCTGCCATGGGATATAATGCCAGCGTCCTCAGCATAGGCACGGCAAGCTATCCCTTTATTGGAGGGGCTCTTGCTGAGCTGGAGTGGTACTATCCCTTCTTCCTCCCCATCATTGCCATCCCTATAGGATTGGCAGCCCTTTTTCGTCTCAAAAGCCCTGAACCCCTGAATGAGGAGCAGCTGAGGGAGTACTTGATCGCTGCGTGGCAGAGCATCAAGAAGCGTAAGGTAGTAGGTTTGTATACTGCAAGTATTTTCACCTTCATAATTCTCTACGGTTCATATCTCACATTCTTTCCCATTCTGGTGGGAGGAAGGTTCGATGCATCTCCATTCATTATTGGACTGGTGATGTCCGCCATGTCATTAAGTACTGCAATAACCTCTTCCCAGCTGGGGAGATTGGTGCAGACTTTTAAAGAGGTAAGCCTTCTCAAAATAGCTTATGTTATCTATGCAGTAACCTTAATCGCCATTCCATTCGCTCCCAACATATGGATAATACTTATCCCCGCCCTGTTGCTTGGTGTGGCTCAAGGGACAAACATTCCCAACATATACTCTCTGCTGGCGGGTTTGGCCCCCACAGAGCATCGAGCAGCATTCATGTCGATCAACGGAATGGTACTGAGAGTGGGGCAGACCATAGGTCCGTTCTTGATGGGATTGATCTACGTAGCCTCGGGAGAGGCGCTGGGAACTGTCTTCTACGCTGGTGCAGTTTTTGCGGTAGCGATGTTCGCCATAGTGCACCTTATGGTAGGTAACAATGAGAAAGAGATTAATCGGGAAGGGAGAGGATAGGATAGATCTCATTATGTAATTACTACCTTCCCCCCAATCAGTTTAAATATAAGGTGGGTATGTGCCCCTTCAGAGGTGGGTTGATATTGACATCTTCGTTAAATGAGATCCTAAAAATTAAGAGGAAACCATCACTTGGTGAATTTGATAAAGTATCTGAAATAATCTATAAAGTGAAAGAAGAAGGGGATAAAGCTCTACTCGAGCTTACGGAGAAGTTCGATGGAGTTAAGCCCCAGTATATCAAATGCCCCAAGGAGGAAGTAGATAAGGCTTATGAGGAGGTCGATGACGAGCTTATCGATGCTCTGGAGCTGGTAAGGGAGAATCTGGAGAATTTTCACTCTATCTCCTCGGTGGAAAAGGATATAAAACTTGATTTTGAGCACACGGTTCTGGGAAAGAAATACGTTCCTGTTGACTCTGCAGGAATATACGTTCCCGGAGGTAGAGCCAGCTATCCCTCTACTGCTCTTATGGCGGGCATTCCGGCCCACATTGCCGGGGTGGAAAATATTGCCGCCTGCACTCCTCCGGATAAGGATGGGACAATTAAGCCGCTCACTCTAATTGCCTGTGACATCGCAGGCATTGACCAGATCTATGCTGTGGGCGGGGCTCATGCCATCGCTGCTCTCGCTTACGGTACCGAAACGGTCAAAAAAGTGGACAAGATCGTTGGACCGGGAAATATTTACGTTACCATGGCCAAGCTTCTGGTCCAGAATGACGTGCCCATTGATATGCCTGCCGGCCCGTCAGAAGTGCTGATAATAGCCGATGAGAAGGCAAATCCTGAATTTGTTGCTCTTGATGCCGCTGCCCAGCTGGAACACGACCCCATGTCCGTTGCGGCGATCATAGCCACATCACAGAAAGCTGCGGATAAGATAATGGAAGAGACCCGGAAAATCGTCCCTGAAACGGAAAATCTCAAGATCGCTGTGGCAGATTTAGACCAGGCAATAGAAACCTCCAACCAGTTCGCGCCTGAGCATCTTGAATTGATGTTCGAGAAAGCTGAAGAATATTTTGATAAAGTAAAGCATGCTGGCAGCGTTTTTATTGGAGAGTACAGTCCTGTAGCTGCTGGTGATTACGCTACAGGAACCAATCATATCCTCCCCACATCTGGATATGCCAGAATGTATTCGGGGTTGAGTGTTGAAACATTTTTAAAACATGTCACTTACCAAAAGCTCACCAAAGATGCCTTAATGAGATTGGGAAATGCAGTAAAAATATTGGCGGAGGCTGAAGGCCTGCACATGCATGCCAAATCGATCGAGAAAAGAATTGAAGGTGAAAAACATGACCAGAGTTAAATATACTACTGAAATTAGTAAAGAGGACATAGATCAGGAAATCGAGCTTTACGGTTGGGTCCATGAGCCCAGAGATTTAGGTGGCTTGGTTTTCGTTATCTTGAGAGATAGGGAAGGCTATGCACAGGTAACATTGCCTAAAAAGGTTGTGGACTCCGAACTCTTCAAAAAGGCCAGGAAACTGAAGCGAGAGAGTGTAGTAGCGGTCAAGGGAGTTGTAAAGGAGGAACCAAAAGCTCCCAATGGTTTTGAAATAATTCCCAGCTCGCTGGAGGTTCTGAATGAGGCAGAAGGCCCATTACCTCTGGATGTCTCGGAAAAAGTTCCTGCAGAGCTGGAGACCAGACTGGATCACAGATACCTGGACTTGAGGAGGCTGAGGGTTCAGGCCATATTCAGAGTAAAGCATCAGATGATGAAGAGTGTGAGGGACTTCCTGACCGAAGAAGGCTTTGTGGAGATAAACACCTCCAAAATAGTATCCACGGCTACCGAGGGAGGCACAGAGCTTTTTCCCATCACCTACTTCGAAAGAGAAGCATTTCTGAATCAGAGCCCCCAGCTCTACAAAGAAGCCCTTATGGCCGCAGGCTTTGAGAAGGTCTATGAGATTGCCCCCATCTTCAGGGCAGAAGAGCACAACACTGTCAGGCATTTGAATGAAGTAAACTCCATGGATATCGAGGCCAGCTTTATGGACCATGAAGGGGTCATGCAGATCCTGGAGAGAATGGTCAACAGGGTTTACACCGATGTAGCCCAAAACTGCCAGCAATACTTGAAACTGTTCGATAAAGAGTTTAAGATCCCCGAGTTACCATTTGAGAGACTTAAATATGCCGAAGCCATAGATACTGCGGCCGAAAAAGGTGAAGAGATCGCATGGGGTGAAGACTTACCCACGGCAGCTTTAAAATTGGTGGCAGAGGAAATGCCGGAGCACTACTTCATTGTGGACTGGCCCACCATCTC